>CBDULU010000325.1:0-2849 GCA_965368155.1 uncultured Flavobacteriaceae bacterium | reverse complement strand
ATGCAAAAGGCGACCTCCTGATCGACGCTGTTTTTGCTGAGAAAGCTTTCTATCCCTGATGGACTAAAAAATAGAAGACCATCGTATTTTTTTGTGAGCTGGTTCGGACTTAATAAGGTTTGATAGGCAATCACTTCGTTTAAAACAATCCCATTATCGCTGAGTATATCGGGTAATTCATCCCTTCTTTTATCACCACAGAAGTAGGTTGCATTTTCATTTTTGATTTGCTCCGCCAAATAATTCGCCAGATTACTCGCTGAGTTTTCTACATGAGTTACTTTACCTATATTTTTCTCTATCAATCGTTTAGTTCGTCTTCCCACACAATAGATATGCTCAAAATTAAGTTCTGAGGCCATAAAACCATCAGAAACGGATTCCACCGCATTTTGACTCGTAAAAATGACATGTTTTATAGGTTGTTTAACCACAGCAGGTTTAATTCGGTTATATCTGATCGTGATAAAATCACTCATATCAGTTCCGATTTTCTGATTCAGGGCACTTTTTTGTCCTATAGATAAATGTTTGGTAGAAAAAATGTTGATCTCTTTTTCAACTTCTCCTTCCTTTCTCATTAGTTTTCTACCTCCTTTATCCAGGATATAAGAAGCGGCAAACTGAGCAATATCCGTAGTGTGGTTTACAGGTACTGCCTTTGAAAATTCAATTTTTTGCTTTCCATCCGTACTAAATAAGGCTCCTTTAAACTTGAGCTCTTCATCTTTGATCATCGCAAGAGCACCTATGGGAGCAGAACAGCCACCTTCCAGTTTATTGAGAAATTCTCGTTCTATCCCAACACATAATTCCGTTTCCTTGTCATTTAGTTCTGATAAAATCTTAAGTAATTCTTCGTCTTTCTCAAGTGAGGCAACCATTACGGCACCTTGAGCAGGGGCGGGGATCATCCAGTCGAGTTTTAAAACATGGTCTGGTAAAATACCAATGCGTTTAAGTCCTGCCATGGCGAAAATTGCACCATTCCAGTTATTCTCTTTGAGTTTTCTTATCCTTGTGTTGACATTACCCCGTAAATCAGTGATTTCGTGATGAGGAAATCGATAAAGCCATTGTGCCTTTCTTCTTAAACTTCCTGTTGCAATGGTGGCAGTTTTTTTTGTAAAAAAATCCTCATTGTCTTTTAAAACAAGTATATCATGATGCAATCCTCTTTTTAGAACTGCTGCCTGTACGATCCCTTTTGGTAATATTGTAGGAACATCCTTGAGAGAATGAACTGCGATATCTATTTTATCATTTAAGAGGGCTACGTCCAGATTTTTGGTAAAAACTCCTGTGGTCCCAAGTTCATAAAGGGGCTTATTCAGCACCTCATCACCAATAGAATCTATCTTAACAATCTCAGTTTCATGTCCAAGATATTTCAGTTGGTCAGAGACAGTATTCGCCTGCCAAAGTGCCAATTCACTGGACCTGGTTCCAATTCTAATAATTCTATTCATATTAATTTTCTGTGGGCTCTAAGTTAAATACGTCTTTCATTACCTTAATACTTTGATTGGCCTGAGTGTTTTCAGACTTCAAGTGCATCGCAAACTTAGATACGATCTTGTTAATCATTTGAGAGGTGATATCATCAACAAGTTCAACATTCACATCCTCGTATTTTTTTGAATGTGAGGAAATGGCATCTTGTTGGATAATTTCCAAAGACTTTTTAAGAGAATTTATGGCAGGAGTGCTTCTTCTGAAATTCAACCATTCGTAAAATTCAGATTTATATTTATCGATAATTTCTTCCACTAAAGGAATTTGCTTTTTTCTTTCCTCAAGCGTCTCCTTTGTCTTTTTGGACAACACATCTACGTCAATGATGTCGATGTCATCACTCTTATTTATTTCCGGATCGGCATTCCTTGGTATGGAAAGGTCAATAATCAATTGCTTTTTTTCATCAGAGATCATTTCTGCAGTTACCGTGGGGCTCGAAGCTCCAGTGGCAACGATCACTATATCTGATGCCTTTACATGATCCGTAAGATCTTGATGAGGGGCCGTTTCCACTTTAATCTCTTTGGCCAATTCTTTTGCAACATCTTCGGTACGGTTTATAATGGTAATCTCATGAGCATCTAAATATTCTGCACAACTTCGGGCAGTACTTTGTCCGATATCACCAAGTCCATAGACCAGAATTTTTTTTGGATGTTTTTTACTGTAATGATCCTTTATGTATTGAATGGCGGCATAAGAAACAGTAGTTGTTCCCGAGCTGATACTCGTTCTGTTTTTGGTCTCCTTGCTTGCGTGAAGCGCTACGTTGAACAATCTTTCAAGATATGCATTTACAGTATCAGCCTCTTTCGCCAAATAGAAGGCATCTTTTAATTGCCCTACGATTTCATAATCACCAAGTATCTGGCTTTCAATACCAGTAGCAATTCTAATAACGTGTTCCGCAGCATCACTATTCTTATAGACATAGGAAACTTTGGCAAACTCTTCAACTGTACCTTTTGAATATTCACATAGCAAAGAGATCAATTGAAAAGGATGCTTGGCAAAACCCATGATCTCAATTCGGTTACAAGTGGATAAGATAACTACACTTTTTATATTGATCGTTTTAGCCTTGGCTAATAATTGCTTTTGATTTTCTTTGCTTAAGCTAAAGTTACTTCTGGTGACCACGTCAGCCTTTTGGTAATTTAAGCCTATCACATAAAATTTTTTGCAATCTGAATTTTTCGTCATATCAGGATGATTCATTGAATTCGTGGTTTCTAATCTTTTAGTTCAGTTTTGAATACCAAAATTACGCTACAAGAATATTTTAAACCATGATTTTTGTCATGGTATTTTTCCCAATATCTCACTATATT
>CBDULU010000324.1:0-2851 GCA_965368155.1 uncultured Flavobacteriaceae bacterium | reverse complement strand
GACCTGGCATCCCTTACTAAAATTTTGGCCACATTACCACTCTTGATGGAACTTGAAGAAAAGGGGGTCGTTAGTTTAAATAGCGAGTTGGGAGAGTTAATGCCTGAATACAAGCGTTCCAATAAAAATTTGATCACTTTAAAGCGAATGCTATCCCATTATGCCAGATTAAAACCCTGGATCCCTTTTTATCTTGGCACTCTGAATCCGGATTCAGGATTTCCAGATCCTAAATATTACAGAAAACAATACTCAAAGGATTTCAATATAAAAATTTCCAGATCAATGTATCTGCGATCAGATTATAAAGATACCATCCAAAAAATAGTCAAAGAAAGTGAGCTTCTTGACAAACTGACCTACAGGTACAGTGATTTGCCTTATTACATCTTAAAAAAATACATTGAAGGCTATTATGGGCAGTCATTAGATGAGTTGGCTCAGCAACATTTTTATAATTCTTTAGGGGCCAATTACACTACTTATAATCCGTCAGGAAAATTTAGTGACGCTCAAATTGTCCCATCAGAAGACGATAAATATTACAGATATGAAAAGGTACAGGGATTTGTACATGATATGGGAGCTGCCATGCAAAATGGAGTAGGTGGGCATGCCGGATTGTTCAGCAATGCCAACGATGTTGCCAAGATCATGCAGATGTATCTTCAAAAAGGATTTTATGGGGGTAAACGCTATTTTAAATCGGAAACCATTGATAAGTTCAATACATGCTATTACTGTAAAAATGATAATCGTCGCGGGATAGGATTCGATAAACCGCAATTGGATGTAGAAGGCCCAACTTGTGGATGTGTGTCAATGACCAGTTTTGGTCATTCCGGATTTACGGGAACCTACGCCTGGGCAGACCCTGATAAGGAAATTGTGTATGTTTTTCTGTCTAACAGAACTTATCCGAGTAAGGAAAACCAATTACTGCTGACAAAGAATATTAGAACAGAGATTCAACGTGCCATTTATGATGCTATTATCGATTAATATTATGACATCATTAAACAACATAGAGTCAGTTTAGGCGCAATTGAGATCTCTATAATTTAATAATAAATTCATATGAAAATAGGCATTGTTTGTTACCCAACTTATGGCGGAAGTGGTGTTGTTGCAACAGAACTGGGTATTGAATTGTCCAAACGTGGGCATGAAGTTCATTTCATAACCTATAAACAACCGGTTCGATTAGAACTTTTGGGAAACAATGTTCATTTCCATGAGGTCAATGTGGCCGAATATCCTTTATTTCATTATCAGCCTTATGAATTGGCCTTGTCCAGTAAACTGGTAGATATGGCTAAATTGCATGAGATAGAAATTCTACACGTACATTATGCCATTCCTCATGCGTATGCCGCTTATATGGCGAAGCAGATGTTAAAGGAAGAAGGAATTTACATTCCAATTGTTACAACACTTCATGGTACCGATATCACTTTGGTCGGGAGTCAGCCAACATACAAACCTGCAGTAACATTCAGTATTAATAAATCTGATGCAGTGACCTGTGTTTCTGAGAGTTTAAAGAAAGATACCTTGCGCTTATTCGATATAAAAAATGACATTCAGGTTGTTACCAATTTTATCGATCTGGAAAAGCATGAGCATAAGTTTGTAGACTGTCAAAGAAGCTTATTGGCCGAAGAACACGAAAAGATCATTTCCCATATTAGTAACTTTAGACCAGTCAAGCGTATACCTGATATTATCAAAGTATTTAACAACATTCAAAAATCCATTCCTTCCAAACTGATGATGATAGGAGAAGGACCCGAAAAAGAACCTGCAGAGCAGCTTGCAAAGGATTTAGGAATAGAAGATAAAGTGGTTTTTCTGGGGAACAGTTATGAGATAGACAGGATTCTTTGTTATTCAGATCTGTTTATGCTTCCTTCGGAAACAGAAAGTTTCGGACTCTCTGCTCTGGAGGCCATGGCATCTGGTGTTCCAGTGATCTCAACCAATTCAGGGGGATTGCCTGAGGTCAATATTCAAGGGGTATCAGGTTACTTAAGCAATGTTGGAGATATCGATGATATGAGTAAAAATGCCATTCATATTTTAAGCGATGAAACTCGGTTGAACCAATTCAAGACCAATGCCAGAAAGGAAGCCAAAAAGTTCGACCTTCATCAAATAGTTCCGCAGTATGAAAAGATCTACGAGGAAACCATGAGCCGCAGCATGTTGGTTAAATAGCTTATAAAACTTATTAATTCAGAACTAACTAAACAATTTAGTTTGCAAAATGAAGTGTCTTCAAAAAGGTACTTGATGGTCTTGTTCTGTTGCTATACTATAAGGCCTTCATTTATCCTACACGCAATATCTTCTCCATTTTACGACCTTTCGCTAATTCGTCTATCAGCTTATCCAGGTATCTGGCTTGTTTGGTTAAAGGATTGTCCAGTTCTTCTATTCTGTAACCACAAATAACTCCGGTTATAAGTTTCGCATTTGGATTTAATTTGGCTCTTTTGAAGAATTCCTCAAAAGTCACTTGCTGATCTATAAGTTCCTGTAGTTTGTCTTTGTTAAAACCCGTAAGCCATTCTATCACTTGGTGTAATTCGTCTATGGTTCTGCCTTTTTTTTCCACCTTGGTAACATAGTGCGGATAAACAGACGAAAACTTCATTTTTGCTATGCGCTCATTGTGTTCTGCTGTTGCTTTCATATGCTAATGTATTTCAACTAATTTATTAAATTTATTTCAAATTGCCTGACTTGTAGTTTATTGCTCAGCTGAGATTGACTGGTTTTATGAATGAGTTGCCAAAAGCTTACAATTGATTTAATTAAACTTTGTAATAAAAAATTTACTATCTTTTAA
>CBDULU010000323.1:0-2857 GCA_965368155.1 uncultured Flavobacteriaceae bacterium | reverse complement strand
CTATAATGCAAACAAAATCAGAGCTGCTTCTTCAATCTGAGAACCTGGATAAGGGGCAGGTTACTCAGATCAGAGCCATTTACCTCTCTGTTCAAAGGCTTTCCAAGCTAAACAAAACCTTGTTATTGCTTTCAAAAATTGAAAATCGACAGTATAAAGACTTGGAAACTATTCAAATCAATCAGGTCATAGAACGCCACTTGGAGCTTTTTGATGATTTTATTGACGACAAAAATCTGAAGGTAGAAATGAAATCTACTATGGATGTAAATATTCAAGCAAACTCACTTTTATTTGACATGGTCATCTCAAATTTGATCAGTAACGCCATTAAACACAATATTGAAGGTGGCCAAGTCCTTATTCAAACCACTGACCTTTTTATTAGTGTATCAAACTCTGGCGAAGCCCCTAAAATGGCATCTTCATCACTTTTTGAAAGATTCAAAAAAGAGAGTACCGCAAGTAATTCATTTGGACTAGGATTGGCCATTGTAAAAAAAATATGTGATAATTACAATTGGAAAATCACACATTCATTTGCTGAGGGTCAACACACTATCTCAATTTATTTTTAAAGAAAAAAACAGATTATTAATTCTTCAGATTTTCTTTAGAAACTGCACTTACATTTGTCCCGTTATCTGATTGTTATGATTTATATATAACTATTTCGGAACGTTCAAAAATTCATGCTATGAATACTGAAATAACAAAGAAGATATCGGCATAACTCATTGGAAAGGCTATGTTTTGAGGGGAATGGATCCTTAAGATGGGGGTTGCAAATCAATTGAAGCATTAAGCTGCTTTAATATGAATGAAAAGGCCTGTAGGAATTTCATTTTTACAGGCTTTTTTTCAAAATTATTTCAATTCTGAATAAAACTTCAGATTTTCTTCAGATTTGAGCCTTACGTTTGTAAAGATTTTAAGTTCAAGGTTTATTCTTGAATTAATTTCATAGTAACAAAAGTAAACTTTTAGTTTATAATAATGTTAATTGATTTCGGTTATTGGACTGAGGGGAATAATAACTCGAAATGATTGGCATCTGCAAATAAACAAATATTAAGCTATTTTAATTTGCACAAGAAAAAAAACCTGTTTAGACACTTTCTAAACAGGTTTTTTTTATGTTTTTTTGTTACATTACGTACCTCGCTATTATAGGCGCTTTGACAGTCAAAAATGTTGATAACTTCATGCTTTTAAACAACTAAAAAAAAGCTGGAAAGCTGGGGTTTTCTTATATTTGTACGTTGTAAATTTTTGGATAAAAGAGAACTAAAAAATATGAGTGAAGAAACTAACAAAAATCAATATTCAGCAGATAGTATTCAGGCTTTAGAAGGGATGGAGCATGTTCGCATGCGACCATCTATGTATATTGGAGATGTAAGTTCTAGGGGACTTCATCATTTGGTATACGAAGTAGTCGATAACTCTATCGATGAAGCTATGGCAGGTCATTGCGATAGAATAGATGTGTATATAAATGAAGATAATTCTGTCACGGTAAGAGACAATGGTAGAGGTATCCCCGTGGACACCCATGCAAAGGAAGGCGTTTCTGCTCTGGAGGTTGTCATGACCAAAATAGGAGCAGGAGGAAAATTTGATAAAGATTCTTATAAAGTATCTGGTGGACTGCATGGTGTTGGTGTTTCTGTAGTAAATGCCCTTTCAAATAAACTCAAAGCCACTGTTTTCAGAGATGGGAAAACCTGGCAGCAGGAATACGAAAAAGGAAAAGCCCTTTACCCGGTAAAACAGGTGGGTACTTCAGATGGTAATGGAACGGAAGTAACCTTTTTGGCGGATGATACCATTTTTCAGACAGAAATTGATTTTAGTTATGAGATCCTTTCTACAAGGATGAGAGAACTATCCTTTTTGAACCAGGGTGTTACCGTAGCGATTACGGATAAGCGCAATAAAGATGAAGAAGGAAACTTTATTCATGAAACATTTTTTAGTGAAGATGGATTAAAGGAATTTGTAAGATACCTGGACGCCACCAGAGAGCAACTCACCTCAGATGTGATTAGCATGGAAGGTGAAAAAAATGGTATTCCTGTTGAAGTAGCAATGGTTTACAATACCTCTTATACAGAAAATCTTCATTCCTATGTAAATAATATCAATACCCACGAGGGTGGTACCCATTTATCAGGATTTAGAAGAGGCTTAACCCATACTTTGAAGAAATATGCAGAGACTTCAGGTTTATTAAGCAAATTAAAGTTTGATATTGCAGGTGATGATTTTCGTGAAGGTCTTACCGCGATTATTTCCGTAAAGGTCGCTGAACCTCAATTCGAAGGTCAAACTAAAACCAAACTTGGCAACAGAGATGTAAGTCCGGCAGTGAGTCAGGCTGTTTCTGAAATGCTTACAGACTATCTTGAGGAGAATCCTGAAGATGCAAAAATCATTGTTCAAAAAGTGATCCTTGCCGCTCAAGCCAGACATGCTGCTGCCAAAGCAAGAGAAATGGTTCAGCGTAAAACGGTTATGTCCGGAGGTGGACTACCAGGTAAACTATCTGATTGTGCCTGGAATGATCCTGAAAAATGCGAGATCTTTTTAGTTGAGGGTGATTCTGCGGGAGGTACTGCAAAACAAGGAAGGGATAGAAACTTTCAGGCCATTCTTCCTTTAAGAGGTAAGATCCTTAATGTTGAAAAAGCGATGCAGCACAAGGTTTTCGAGAATGAAGAGATCAAAAGCATGTATACTGCTTTGGGAGTTACCATCGGAACCGAAGAAGACCCAAGGGCGCTTAACCTAAGTAAACTTAGGTATCATAAAATCGTCATTATGTGTGATGCGGATGTTGACGAAAGTCATATCG
>CBDULU010000322.1:0-2858 GCA_965368155.1 uncultured Flavobacteriaceae bacterium | reverse complement strand
TTCCATAGATCTTGTCCCCTGTTTTATAGATTTCTATTACAGATTCTTTGGCACCTGTATCAGGATCAATACTGTGCCATTTTCCCAAAACACCCTGAGCCTTTATCGAATGTGAGATAAAGGTCAAAAGGATCAATACATAAATAGTTTTTTTCATGATCTTGCTTCTAAATTTTGTTCATGCAGTTTTAACAAACTGGCATTCAACTCGAATCCGAGGAGCAATATAATAGAATTTAACCAAATAAAAAGCATGATGATCAAAACCGTCCCAATAGATCCATAGAGCTGATTGTATTGAGAAAATTTCTCTACATAGATTTGAAAAATTTTAAAATTCAATAGAAATAACACAATGGTAAGTATGGTTCCTGCAGAAAAGAAGGAGCTTTTTCTACCTTCCCTTGTACCAAAATAATAGAGTAGGGAGATGCCTATAAACAGCATGCCGATCAGGACGATAAACTGTATGGAACTCAACCAAAAATTGGTGTCGCTTACCATACCTTGTTCATTCAGTGATTTTACAAAAAATTCAATCATGACGATGATACCCACGGTGATCAGCAGTAAAAAAGCCAGTACCAGAGATATGGCCAAAGAGACCATATATTGGCGGATAACTGTACGGGTTTGAATCTCGTGAAAAGTATATTCAAAACCGCTCAAAACGGCATTGACCCCGTTGGTCATCAAAAAAATGGCTAAAATAAAACCAAACGAAAGTAACTCCCCGTATTTATTATTCGCAATATCGTTAAGTACATGTGACACTGCATCGCTAGCCTCTTTTGAGGGTAACATTTTGAAAACAATCGACATAAAATCATCCTG
Source organism: uncultured Flavobacteriaceae bacterium (assembly GCA_965368155.1). Taxonomy (GTDB): domain Bacteria; phylum Bacteroidota; class Bacteroidia; order Flavobacteriales; family Flavobacteriaceae; genus Lutimonas. The sequence goes on along the minus strand of CBDULU010000322.1, from coordinate 2,024 downwards.
AAATCCCTCAATGGGTACAAAGGGGATAAGTGTCAAAACCACTAAGGCAAAGGGGAACAAAGCAATAAAGAAGCTAAAAGCAATACTACCCGCTCTTGATGTTAAGGCTCCTTTTACAATACCTGAAATATACATTTCCAGCAAGTCATAAAGATTCATTCCCTCAAATCCGGGAATCTTAATCTTATGAAGCAGTTTAAAAAGCCAATCGACTATAGGAATATGTAAAGATTCTTTCCTACTACTCATAATATTCAATCATATTTGGCATCATAATGACCTTGCCATTTATCCTGTACTTTTAAAACTTGTTCAATGACGTCTCTAACACAACCTTTTCCACCTTTTTTCTGTGAAATATAGGCCGAAATGTGCTGAACCTCAGGAACTGCATCTTTTGGACAGGTGGCCAGACCGCAAATTTTCATTACCGGGATATCCGGAATGTCATCACCCATATATAACACATTCGACGGGTCAATATTATAAATGTCGAGATATTCATCCATTTGTTCCATTTTATGATGAGCGCCCAGATAAATATCGGTGATGCCAAGAGCCTGTAACCTTGATTTCACCGCAGGGTTGGTTCCACCAGAGATGATGCATACGTTATAGCCCATGTCAACGGCAGTTTTTAAAGCATATCCATCCTTTATATTCATCGTTCTTACCAATTCTCCATCTGGAAATATGGTCACTGTCCCATCCGTAAGTACGCCATCAACGTCAAAGATAAAGGTACTTATTTGTGGCATGATTTCTTTATAACTTTTTTCCATTGTTTTATTCTTTGAGTTGATAAGCTTTAGATATGGCGTCTGATAATAACCTGTAAATTTCTTTTTTTTCTCCTTGTAACATTTCTATGTGTTTTTCAATAACAGCCCCATCATTTCTTCTTGCAGGTCCTGTTTGAGCCTCAAGGGGATCCATGGTTTGAATCTTCTTCCCAGTTTCCAGGATGATGGGTCTTAAAATATCAAAAGGAAGTTTGAATTCCTTACACAAAGCATCTGCACAAGCAAACATATAATTACTAAAATTATTGGCAAAGACCGCAGAAACGTGCAACTTCTCCCTTTCTGAAGAATCGAGTTCAAAAACCTGTTCACTCAATGAAGTCGCAAGAGTATGTAATAATTGAAAATCATCTTTTGATGCTGCTTCAATCACCAGAGGAACTTTTTTAAAATCGATTTTTTTGTTGATAGAAAAGGTTTGGACCGGATAAAGTACGCCTCTTTTTAATCCGGCATGTAGCGTTTTCATACCGATACTTCCAGAAGTATGTACAACTAAACCGTTAAGATGTTGCAGTTTTTCAGACAAACTACCTATACTTTCATCCTTGATGGCGAGAATATAAATGTCTGCTTTTTTAATATCTTGAAGATTATTTGAACAGGGTAGGGAGGCGTCGAAAAAGGCATCGTTGTTTCCATTTCGACTATAACGCTGAATCAGTTCAACTTGTTCTGCTGATTTCAGTGCCAGGGCCAAATGATAAGCAACATTTCCGGAGCCGAGCAACACTACTTTGATCATATAGCGAATATACAGAGTTAAACCTTTAAATAAAAAGTATTTTATCAGTCCTTTAAAGGATAAATACCAAAAAAGGGACAAATAAATTTATCCCTTTTTCACAATTAACTCTAACAAAAATAATATCAAGAAGCCTTAATCTGAGCCTGAGCTGCAGATAAACGCGCAATTGGTACTCTGAATGGAGAACAACTTACATAGTTTAAGTTGGTGTTATAGCAGAATTCTACAGAATTTGGTTCACCTCCATTTTCACCACAAATAACTACTTTAAGATTAGGTTTTGTGCTTCTACCTTTTTCTGTTCCCATTTGAACCAGTTGTCCAACGCCTTCCTGGTCAAGTGTTTCAAAAGGATCTACTTTTAAAATTCCTTTTTCTATATAGATCGGTAAGAATTTACCGGCATCATCTCTTGAATATCCAAAGGCCATCTGTGTTAAATCATTTGTACCAAAGGAGAAGAAATCGGCGCG
>CBDULU010000321.1:0-2886 GCA_965368155.1 uncultured Flavobacteriaceae bacterium | reverse complement strand
ATGATCCTTAATAACAAAGGCGCCTGCTCATTTGATGAGACAGGCGTTTTTTTGTCAGCAATTCAACCTAGGTTAAGGTTGATCTAGCAGCTCCAAAATTTCATCGAGGTTCGATCTTTTTTTATAATCAGGGTCATATTGTACATATGCTATTTTACCTGATTTATCTATCAAATACGTTGCAGGAACAGGAAGTACATTATTATTAGCTTCGTTATATTCAGCAAGTCTATCATTCAATTTTTCATAATAAACGGGTACAGTTTCCTTATTTACCTCGAAAGCAACTTTATAATCTATCATAATTTTATTATTGACATCATGAATAATGGAAAATTCATTTTCAAACTGATTACCGGTTTCCATAGTCTTTTCCAGTTTTTCCGGGGTCACCACCATAACAAAAACTCCTTTTTCTTGAAATTCTTGCAAGTGGGTTTGCAAGGAACCCAAGTGTTTCATACAATGAGGACACCAATTCCCACGATAGAAAATAAGCAAGATCTGATGCTCTTTTAAGATTTCCTTAGAATTGATCAATTTTCCATTTTGGTCTTTGCCCACAATAGAAGGGGCGGTTTCACCCAACATCAAATGATCAGGGTCAATTTGTGCTACTAAAACTGTACTCACAAACAAGCCAATAAAAGTTAAAAATATTTTCATCTCGATAATTTTAAGATTTAGACGAAAAATAAAAGTCATATTACACCTGGTCCTTTGTTCCGTCCAAAGGTATTCTCCCCATCAAAATGTCAAAAAACATTCTAAAGTCAGAGATAAGACTCCAAAAGGGATATTTAAAAGTAGCAGGCTTATTCTTCTCAAAATAATAATGGCCAACCCAGGCAAATCCATAACCCATTATAGGTACATAATACCATAGATCAGAACGCCCCATATAAATGGCCAAAAAAATCAAGACAAAAACCAAAAGGGTTCCTATAAAATGGAGGGTCCGGCAAGTTTTGTTTTTGTGTTCCGTAAGGTAAAAGCGATAGAATTCACTGTAGGTTTCAATTCTTTTCATATGTAAATTGTTTCATATCAATCAATTAAGAGCGAATGAAAATACAAAAATATTTTTACAAAAATAAAAAGTGTAAGACAGCACGGACAATAACTATGGCACCAGGGTAACAATAAGTCCTATTTAATCAACAAACTGGCAGTATAAGCCTATAGCAATCCGAACCGATTAATTTTCTTTTAATGCCTTTCTGATCTCTTTTGCCTTTGTTGTAGCTTCAACATTTCTCTCGATGGTATGCCCAGGTCTGCTCCATTTTTTAGCCTCTTCAGCTTCTACAAGAGATTTTCTGATCTTGAATTTTCCCGTATTGTCCTTTTTCTTTTCAGTAGGGATCAAGCCCAGCAGTGAAAACATTTCTGAATCTTTATCCTCACCAGGATTTGGCGTAGTCAATAATTTTTCTCCAGCAAAAATCGAAGATGCTCCTGCCATAAAACACAAAGCCTGACCTTCAGTGCTCATTTCTGTCCTACCGGCAGATAATCTAACTGTAGTCTTTGGCATGACGATTCTAGTTGTAGCAATCATCCTGATCACGTCCCAAACAGGAACAATGTTTTGTTCTTCAAGCGGAGTTCCTTCTACAGCAACCAAGGCATTAATGGGTACTGATTCAGGCTGAGGATCTAATGTAGAAAGACTTAATAACATCCCTGCTCTATCCTCAATTTTTTCACCCATTCCAATGATACCACCAGAACAAACTTTTAAGGCACTCTTTCTCACATTGTTCAATGTTTCCAAACGATCTTCATAACCTCTGGTCGAAATAACCTCTTTATAATACTCTTCTGATGTATCTAAATTATGGTTGTAATAATGTAATCCTGCCTTTGCCAAACGCGTGGCCTGACTTTCTGCAACCATTCCAAGGGTACAGCAAACTTCCATGTTCAATTCACTGATACCGCTGACCATTTTCAATACACTTTCAAAATCTTCTCCTTCTTTCACATTTCTCCATGCAGCACCCATACAGACTCTGGAAGAACCATTTTCTTTTGCTTTTTTCGCCAGATTGATCACCGTTTCATAAGGCAAAAGGTCATTCTTTTCGATCTGGGTATGGTATCTCGCTGCTTGAGGACAATAGCCACAATCTTCCGGACAACCTCCTGTTTTTATGGAAATTAGTGTGCTGACCTGAATCTTTGATGGGTCGTGAAACTCCCTGTGAACTTGTGCAGCCTCAAAGACCAATTCCATCAATGGTTTGTTATATATTGCTATGATATCTTCTTTTGAATACGTTTTCATGTGCTGATTTTAAAAATTCAAAAATACGGAAACCTTATGTATTAACCTGAGTTCAATTTAAAGAAAGTAATACACTTACCGCATTTCCCCCAAATCCAACCGCATTGATCATTACCTTATTGATCTGATGTGGCTTCTTACTAAAACTGCCAAAGGGCACTTCAATAAACTGCTGATGTTTCATCATTAGAATAGCGAGTTCAAGACTCATTCCTCCTGAGGCCCCCAAGGAATGCCCAATAACCCATTTATTCGAAGTGAGCGCAGGATGCGAATCTCCAAATACTTTCTTAATGGCATTGAATTCAGAACTGTCTCCTTTGATGGTACCCGGCGCATGCATAACGATGACATCAACCTCCTTGCTATCCATCCCATTTAGTGCCATTTTCATGGAGCGCTGAAAGCAATCAGCATTGGTTGAAATAGATATATTGTGCTTTAAAGGTTCAGTGGCATAACCTATTCCCTGGACAATCGCCAGACTCGATTTTTGCACCCCACGCTCAATGCAGAATACGGAAGCCGCCTCACCCAAAACCATGGTGTTTTGCATTTTATCCATATCAAGGCTCCTACACGGATAGTCACTTTGT
>CBDULU010000320.1:0-2890 GCA_965368155.1 uncultured Flavobacteriaceae bacterium | reverse complement strand
TTTGGATAGCAGAGATAATACTTTCGAACTGTCAGCGACAGCGCTTTGATACTTGCACTGTCTGAAGCATTGATAATATCTTTTTGCTCACCGTTTTTATATAGGATACTTATCACCTCTTTATCAGGATCATAAGCCTTGTTCTCAACAGTTCCATGATAGACCAGAAAGTCTAGTTCTCTATCACTTACATCCAATTTTTTCTTTACTTGTTTCCTGACATTCTCGATATACTCTAGTTCAAAATCCTCATTTCTCATCTCTATTTTTGGCAGTCTTCGATTAACTACCGAATCACATAAATAAGCTAAGATCTGATCTTCGTGATTACACCAGGCCTTTAATGCAGACATGACATCATAGTCATCCAATCTGCTAAAAGTCTCTAATTTAACGCTGTCAAAAGCCTGTTCATCAATATCAGCTTCCAAAAAAGTTTTCAATGTTTTGCTGCAATCCAGGTTTTCACCTTTTCGCATCAGCTCTTTGGCCCGTTCAAGAATCTTGATCATTACTCTTTCCGCAACTATTCCCGTTTTATGAAGATAAACCTGCCAATACATAAATCGCCTGGCCATGATAAATTTCTCAACAGAATAAATACCCTTATACTCCACTACCAAATGATCATCCTTAACATTGAGCATGGTGATCAATCTTTCAACGTTTATATTTCCTTCCGCTACACCACTGTAAAAACTATCTCTTTTAAGGTAGTCAAGTCTGTCCATGTCCAATTGACCAGAAATCAATTGATTCATAAAGCCCCTATGGTATTCACCCTTAAAAATTTCTATAGCAAGACTAAGTGCTCCGTTAAACTCAACATTAAGCAGTTCCATAAATTTCACCGAAACCTGTTCATGACCGACGCCTTGGATAAAACTGTGCTCAAGCGCATGTGAAAATGGGCCATGACCAATATCGTGCAACAAGATGGCGATAGTCAAAGCTTCTTCTTCAGGCTCACTTATTTCAACATTCTTGTCACGCAAAATTTCAACAGCTTTTTGCATCAAATAGGTACATCCCAACACATGATGGAATCTAGTGTGATGGGCTCCAGGATAGACTAAATATGACAATCCCATTTGAGAAATTCTTCTTAACCGCTGGAAATAAGGATGTTCAATAATCCTGTAAATCAAAGGGTTTTTCACTGCAATAAACCCGTAAATTGGATCATTAAAAATTTTTAATTTTTTCAAAATATTAACGTTGATTTTTGTACTTTTCAGAATTAATTGCGTTCCTTGCGATACAAGATTATCAGCAAAAATAAAGGTTTAATTTAATTAATCATAGATAATAGATTTAGAATGAGTTCAGGAAAAATACTTTGGGTTGACGATGAGATCCAACTTCTAAAACCCCATATGTTATTTTTAGAGAAAAAGAATTATGAAGTTACACCTTGTACCAATGGCGCTGATGCAGTAGAAAGCGTAAGTGAAGAGCAGTTTGATATCGTTTTTCTTGATGAAAACATGCCTGGTTTATCAGGATTGGAAACACTTTCTCTTATCAAAGAAAAACTTCCGAATTTACCGGTGATCATGATCACAAAAAGTGAGGAAGAATATATTATGGAAGAGGCTATTGGGTCTAAGATCGCAGATTATTTGATCAAACCAGTAAATCCGAATCAAATTCTTTTGAGCCTGAAAAAAAACCTTGACAACTCAAGATTGGTATCTGAAAAAACCACCTCCAACTATCAGCAAGAATTTAGAAAAATTTCTCTGGACCTGGCGATGGTCAACACCTATCAAGACTGGATAGAATTGTACAAAAAACTGGTTCATTGGGAAATTCAACTCGAGTCTATTTCAGATATTGGTATGACTGAGATTCTTGAAAGCCAGAAAGAAGAAGCCAATTCGCAATTTTATAAATTTATTAAGAACAATTACAGTGACTGGTTTCACGGTAACGACAAACCCATTTTGTCACATACACTCTTTAAAGATGTTATTGTTCCGCAGATAGAAAAAGATCCCGGGACCTTACTCGTCGTTATAGACAATTTGAGATACGATCAGCTTAGGGTTCTTGAACCCATCATTAGTGAATATTATAAAGCTATTGATGAAAAATCTTTTTTCAGTATCCTCCCTTCAGCAACACAATATGCGCGTAATGCCATATTCTCTGGTTTAATGCCCTTGGATATGGAAAAGAAATATCCTCAATATTGGAAGAATGACACAGATGAGGGGGGAAAAAATATGTTTGAAAATGAATTCCTTACCGAACAGATCAAAAGACTTCGACTCAATCTGAAACATGAGTATTATAAAATAACCGCCGTAAGTCAAGGTCGCGAACTGGCTACGAATTTTGCAAAGACAAAAGACAATGACCTCACAGTTATTGTGTATAATTTTGTGGATATGCTCTCTCATTCCAGAACTGAAATGGATATGATCAAGGAGCTTGCAAGTGATGACAAAGCCTACCGCTCACTAACTTTGAGCTGGTTCAAAAACTCACCACTACTTGAAATCATTCAGAAAGCTCAAAAAATGGGCCTAAAATTGATCATAACCACTGATCACGGTACCATAAATACATCCAAGCCTTCCAAAGTGGTAGGAGATAAAAACATAAGTTCCAACCTACGTTATAAAACAGGAAAAAGTTTGAGCTATAATGAGAAAGAAGTCTACGAGGTAAAAGATCCAAAAGAAATCTATCTTCCATCACTTAACATAAGTAGTTCCTTTATTTTTGCGAAAGAGGATTATTTCTTTGCCTACCCAAATAACTATAACCACTTTGTGAAGTATTACAAAAATACCTATCAGCATGGAGGTATTTCATTGGAAGAAATGATCATCCCTTGCATTACGTTTCAACCAAAATAGTATCATTTCTCAAAGATTCGACT
>CBDULU010000319.1:0-2896 GCA_965368155.1 uncultured Flavobacteriaceae bacterium | reverse complement strand
AAAACAGGAAGTTGCGTATTTTCGGAAAGATCAAATGCATAATGCATCATGTTGTACGCCTCTTGTTGATTTGATGGTTCCAGAATCGGGACCTTGGCAAATTTCCCATAGAAACGAGAGTCCTGTTCGTTTTGTGATGAATGCATAGAAGGATCATCTGCTACCACAACCACCAGTCCACCGTTGATACCTGAAACAGACATATTCATAAAGACATCCGAAGCTACATTTAAGCCCACATGTTTCATTACGGTAAGAGCCCTTTTGCCACAATATGACATGCCCAGAGCTGCTTCCATTGCTGTTTTCTCGTTGACAGACCAGGAAGAATGTATACCCAATTCTTTGGCGATTTTCGAGTTTTGTATATATTCAGTTATTTCGGTAGAAGGTGTGCCAGGGTAGGCATAAACCCCTGAAATACCAGAGTCAATGGCTCCTTGTGCCAATGCTTCATTTCCAAGAACTAAATTTTTCATTTAGGTGTTTTCAAGTTATAGGAAAGGTAAATGTAGAAGTTAAGTCCAGTATTTTTTATGATTTTCATCATACTCTTGTTGATTTAATGGATAAAATTGAAATATTCACATTCGACTTTTGATAAAATTCAAGTATTTTTGATGCCACATCTGTTTTTCTCAATAAGGAATGGAAACTAAATTTGTTTGGCTTGGAAAAAAATGAACTGTATCCCGTATTTTTAAAAGTTGCGGAATTAGAAGTGCTCATTGTAGGGGGAGGAAATGTAGGTTTAGAGAAATTGACGTTTCTTTTAAAATCTAGTCCATCCGCTAGGGTTACTATAGTTTCTAAAGCGTTTATGCCTGAGGTTATATCTCTTGCTAAAAGACATAGTGTTTCCATAGTGGAAGACGCCTATAACAGCAGTTATTTGAAAGGAAAACAGATAGTGATTGCTACTACTGATGTTCTCGATGTTAATCTACAGGTGTATAATGATTGTAAAAAAGAGAATATTTTGGTGAATTTGGCAGATAATCCCACCTATTGTGATTTTTATATGGGGGGTATTGTGACTAAGGGAAATATGAAAATAGCGATTTCCACTAATGGAAAATCACCAACAGCAGCTAAGAGGCTAAGACAGTTTTTCGAAGAAATATTACCTGAAAATATGAATGAGTTGGTGGAAAATCTCAATATCTATCGAAAGACCATAAAAGGTGATTTTGAGGATAAAGTATCTAAGCTAAATGAACTTACAAAGGAAATGATTCAAATCAAGAAGGGTTAGTATAAAAGATTTTAAACGATCCTTTTTGTGCTGTTTCTTAAAATTGTTTTAATTATTGAATTCTCAATAAAAGAATCTTCTTATTGAATTTATTTTAGTAATTAAAAGGATAGTTAAAAACTCCTAAATATTATCTTTTTTATTTCTTAAATTTGCGCATAAAATTAGCAGTAAAATGTCAAAATTTGAATTGAAATTGCCAAAAATGGGTGAAAGTGTTGCTGAGGCAACTATAACTTCCTGGCTAAAGGAGGTGGGTGATACCATTGAATTGGATGAAGCTATTGTTGAAATAGCTACAGACAAAGTTGATTCTGAAGTTCCAAGTGAGGTGGAGGGCGTTTTAGTGGAAAGATTTTTTGAAGTGGATGAGGTTGTGGGAGTAGGGCAGGTAATAGCTGTAATTGAAACTAATGGAGAAGCAACTGGTATAGTAGAAGAAGCGGAGGTCAAAGAGGTAGAATTGCCGGAAGAACTGCCAACGGTAGCATCAGTAAAAGCTAAAATTGAAGGAGAAAATGAAGTGAGCCTAGATCTTAGTTCACCAAGTGGACGATTTTTCTCTCCCTTAGTAAAAAATATAGCAAAAACAGAAGGTATTAGCCTGTCAGAATTGGAATCTATTCAAGGTACTGGTAAAGACCAAAGAATTACGAAGAACGATATTCTTGCTTATGTAAAAGGAGAAAGAAAGGTTTCTGTTAAAGAGTCGGGAACCTCAAAAACTGTATCTACAGTCAAAGAATCAGAGAGGGTTTCTTCGGTTGCCGTCTCTCAGCCAGCTTTACATGACGAGGTCATTGAAATGACCAGAATGGGTAAGCTGATTTCAAAACATATGGTAGATTCTTTAAGAACCTCTGCACATGTTCAAAGTTTTGTTGAGGTTGATGTGACAAACGTTGTAAAATGGAGAGAGAAGATCAAGGATGAATTCCAAAAAAGAGAAGGAGAAAAAATTACCTACACCCCAATTTTTATGGAAGCTATTGCGAAGGCAATACGTGATTTCCCAATGATGAACATTTCAGTTGACGGAGACAAGGTGATCAAACACAAGGATATAAATTTAGGTATGGCAGCAGCCTTGGCCGACGGAAACCTGATCGTTCCTGTCATTAAAAAAGCTGATCAATTGAATCTTGTGGGGATGACCAAGATCGTAAATGACCTTGCCAATAGGTCCAGATCAGGAAAACTGAACCCGGATGATGTGCAGGGAGGAACCTTTACGGTAACGAATGTCGGATCTTTTGGTAGTATTATGGGTACGCCTATCATCAATCAGCCTCAGGTAGGTATTTTAGCTTTGGGATCAATTCGCAAAGTTCCTGCTGTTATAGAGACTCCGGAGGGAGATCTCATTGGGATTCGACATAAAATGATTTTATCACATTCTTATGATCATCGTGTGGTTAATGGTGCCCTAGGTAGTATGTTTGCAAAGCGGGTAGGAGATTATCTTGAAGCCTGGGATATAAATACCAGCTTTTAGCCCAATCAAAAATAAAATATGAACTTCATTTTATTAAGATGAATATGAAACTGGAAAGACCCATTGTTTTCTTTGATCTGGAAACAACCGGGATTCAAATAGCAACAGACAGGATTGTAGAAATCTCTATCTTAAAGGTCTATCCC
>CBDULU010000318.1:0-2917 GCA_965368155.1 uncultured Flavobacteriaceae bacterium | reverse complement strand
CTACTGAAGTGATCGTATAGGTATTATCCGCCCTGTTTAAGGTGATATAATATCCTCCATCTTCTGCAATGGCAATATTTTGTCCACCCTCTTCAAGAGATCCGTCTCCGCCATTATCTCCTAAATTCAAGCCCCAGTCATTATCAAATCTAAATTTGATCTCTCCTGCAGTCAATTGAGCATAAATTCCGAATTGTTCTGCTCCTGACTCATACATGGTCATGTCTGGACCATCCCATCCATTTGTGGTAGCATCTCCTACCAGACCCCATTTTGAGGCAGGTCCTATGGCTTCATTCAAACCATCAGTGTCAACTCCAGAATCAAACTGTTGTACGAAATTCTTTGTGGTTCTGATACCACCCCAACCACTACTAACTCCATATTCTGAGGCAACCATCTTGCCGCCAATAGCGGCATGTGTAAGAAAAGTTGTTCCTCCATATCCGGTGGTATTCAATCCATCAAATTGAATTGCGAAGATGATCTCATTCTCTGAACCATTCGTGTTATTGTCAGCAATGAATAAGTCAGTATAATTATCCGTAAGGCTATAACCCGCACCAACAACTTTCTCTATATATTCCATGGCTTCACTAGCTCTGTCTACTCCAGTATAAACTTGAGAGTTTAAATACATTTTAGACAAAAGCATCCAGGCCGCACCCTGATCAGCTCTACCATAGTCATTTTGACGTGCTCCAACCATTATTGGTTCAATTGCCTTCAATTCACTAATGATCCAATCAAAAACAACAGCTCTATCTAATTGTTCAGGGAAGAAATTTCCTACCGGATCTTCTTCAGTTACCCAAGGAATGTTTCCATAAAAATCAATCGCATGCCAGTAACTTAAGGCCCTTAAAAATCTGGCCTCAGCTTTAAATACCTGTATCTCAGCTCTAAGATTTCCCTCAACTCCTCTGCCGTCTAATTTAGCGTCTGTAGTTTCTCTTAAGAATTGATTGGCGATTCCGATCTGAAAATAGATCCTGTCATACATCGCTCGGATAAATTCATTAGAAGGCGTCCATACATGGTTGTGAAGATCATGAATTGTCCCATCATTCCAAGCAATAATTGCCTCATCGGTATTCAATTCCTGGTGTTTCCAAAACTGACGTAAGTAGTTCGAAAATCCTTCGTCAATCCCTTGAATATCAGGTCTACCAGCTGGTCCTTCCTGACCACTCACTGCGAAGCCCGCATATACTCTGGCCAAAAATTCCGTATAAGCCCCCGGATCAGCAAAAGCCTGACTCTCGGTAAGTTCAGTCACAGGTTGTTTGTCTAATTCACTCTCGCAAGACACAAATCCAAGCGCAAGCACTAAAGCGACAATACCCACTTTAAATTTTATATTATTAAATATTTTCATCATCAATGCTTTTAAAAGTTAATATTAAATCCAAGTAAGAAAGTTCTTGGTCTTGGATAAAAATTATTATCGATACCTCCACTTATTTCAGGATCTAATCCGTCATACTCAGTTAGGACAAAGACATTTTGAACTGTAGTGTATAATCTTAATCCAACTTCTCCTTCTTTTAGGTTATCAAAAGTGTAACCCAAAGACATATTATCCATTCTTAAGAAAGACGCGTCCTGAATATAATAATCAGACCACAACTGCTGAGTTTCGAAACCTGTTTCCAAAATAGAAGCATGAACATTTCTTAGTGATCCCAATTGATAAAGACCGTTATTATTTCCACTTGAAGATGCCACGTTGTTGTAAGCATAGTTTCCTAAAGCAGCTCTTAAAGTAAATGAAAAGTCAAAATTCTTAAAATTCATATAAGAAGAGAATCCCATTAAATAATCCGGATTTGGATTCTTATAAATTCTCTTATCTGAATCATTGATCACACCATCTTCATTTTGATCAACAAAAACACCTTCAAGCGGTGTCCCCGACTCATCATATACTTGTTGGTATACCAAATATGAAAATTGAGGATATCCCACCTTATGTGTTTGAATGGTGTTACCAACACCACCACTAATACCTCCTTGTGCTATCCCAGGAGAAAGTGGATCATCAACATTGTTCAATTTCTTGATTTCATTCTGCAACCAGGTAGCATTGAAATTCACGTTCCAGGTGAAGTTTTCTCTTTGGAAAAGATCAGCGTTCACAGTAAATTCAACACCTTGACTTGAGAGGTCTCCAATGTTTGTATATAAGTTATTGGTCAGGTTAGACCCTGATGGAGGAGCAATTGTACTTAAAACATCTGTTGATTCTCTTTTAAAGTATTCTATTGAACCTGTTACCACATCATTGGCGAAACCAAAGTCTACACCAATATTGTAGGTGTCTGATTCCTCCCATTTGATATTTTTATCATATCCTTCTGGTCTCAAAGTATTGTAATAGTTAGAACCGAAAGGATATCTTACACCATTATCTCCAGGCGTATAGATTGGTAAATAACCAAAGTCCTTATCGATCTCTTGCTGACCCGTTTGTCCAAAACCTAAACGCAGTTTCAAAGTAGATACAGCTTCAGAATCTTTAAGAAAATCCTCTTCTGAAATATTCCATGCTAAGGCACCAGAAAAGAAACCTGCCCATCTGTTTTCAGGAGCAAATCTTGAAGATCCGTCACGTCGATAAGTAAATGTCACTAAATACTTTTCATTAAATGTATAATTCAGACGAGTAAATATAGACTCAAGTGCATTTAAGGACACCAATCGAGGATTCCCTGTTGGAGGACTTCCTATTCCATCTTGTGTAATATTGGAATTCTCACGATAAAAATCCTGGTAAGAATGACCCAACATCACATCAATTTTATGTTTTTCATTAAAGGTATTCACATAGTTCAAATAGATATCTGCAAGTGTATTTCTTTTCATCTCTGTATAATCTCTTACAGACCCTCCATCATTAAATCCACCAGCCGATTCT
>CBDULU010000317.1:0-2926 GCA_965368155.1 uncultured Flavobacteriaceae bacterium | reverse complement strand
ATGATCAAAAGAATCTACCTTATCTTATTGTTAAGCTCGATATTGCTATCCAGCTGTCAAAAAAAACCGGTACAATTGCCCTTGATCGATTATCCAGGTATTTCAGAGATACAAAATCATTCAAGTATTTGGATCTTTATGGAAACCGTCAATGGTGAAACTTTGCCAAAACTAAATAAGAATAATAAAATCCTTAACACCCATTGGATCTTCAATATAGATAGAAGATTAACCATGGGCCAGGTCGTACCCTTATTGATCGAAATGCAGGAAAATAGAAATAAGGATTCCATGCATAAAAAAGAGGGTATGAAAAATTATTTTAGTTACGCCGATACTGCAACTGAGAAAATCTCTCTCATACCTTTTCCGCAAACTAGCTTCATAACGGAAACAACAAATGATAAAAACCGGATAATGCCCCCCTGTACAGTAATTCTTGAAATCTGGGGAGAACAGATTAAAATAAATAATGAAATTTTACCTTTGAACTCCTTACCTTCAACTTTAATAAGTGACTATAGCTGCAACCCGGAAGACGAGTTAACAATCCTGCTCACTTATGACCCTCAAACCAGCTATCAGGATTATCTGAGCGTAAAGGCATTCCTCGCATTAAACGAAATCAACACAGCATCCGTTGAATATGTTTATACTGTAAAATAATTCATACATTTACAAAAACTAGCTCAGCATTGGATCAATTTAATTTTTTAAACATCAACTTTTTAGACATTCTTGATATTGTTCTAGTTGCTGTATTACTCTTCTATATTTTTAGGTTAATTCGCGGTACTGCGGCGATTAACATCTTTATTGGCATAGCCATTATTTATCTAATTTGGAAACTGACACAGGCCCTGGAAATGGAATTATTAAGTGACATTCTTGGTAAATTTCTAGGAGGTGGTTTTATCGCACTTATTATCGTCTTTCAACAGGAAATCAGAAAGTTTCTCCTTATGGTTGGATCTACCAATATTGCTTCTAAAAAAGGCTTTTTAAAGCATTTAAAGTTTTTTAAGACTGACATCGCAGCGAACAATCACATTGATGAAATCGTAAGCTTTTGCGAGGAAATGGGAAAGTTAAGAACAGGAGTCCTAATTGTACTCAAAAGAAACAATAGCCTGGAATTTGTAAAAATGACTGGTGATGAAATGCAGATTAAAGTGAATAAGCCCATTTTGAAAAGCATTTTCTATAAGAATAGTCCTCTTCACGATGGAGCCATTGTGATTGAAAATGAATTGATTACAGCTACAAGAGTTATTCTTCCGATCGAAAATACCCTTGACATTCCTTCTCATTTCGGATTGAGACACCGGGCGGGTCTTGGCATTACTATCCGAACCGATGCCCTGGCCCTTATCGTATCAGAGGAATCTGGACAGGTTTCCTATGTCAATAATGGAGCCTTTATATTGTTTGAAGATTTCAGTGAATTGGCTGAGATCATAAAAGATGACCTCAATTAAGTTTTAAAGGGTTTAACTGGCTTGTTTCTGAACAAATTGAATATTATACAATTTACTATAATAGCCTTTTTTATCCAATAGCTCTGAATGACTTCCTTGCTCCACAATTTTTCCGTTTTCCATGACAATGATCTTATCTGCCTTTTGAATGGTAGCCAACCTATGGGCGATGATAATTGAGGTTCGGTTCTTGGTGATTTTTTCAGTCGCTTCCTGTATCAATTTTTCAGAATGGGAATCAATCGAAGAAGTGGCTTCATCCAAAATAAGTATGCCGGGCTTACTCACAGAAGCCCTTAGAAATGCGATCAATTGGCGTTGCCCTACCGATAACATCACCCCTCTTTCCTTCACATTGTAATCATATCCTCCAGGCAAAGACATGATGAAGTCGTGAATTCCAATCACTTTGGCTGATTTCTGAACTTCCTCAAGTGAAATTGAGTCATCTTTTAGGGTTATATTGTTAAAAATACTATCTGAAAACAGAAAAACATCTTGCAATACAACTGCGATCTGATCACGTAAAGAATGTAGGTTATAATCCTTAATATCGACGTCATCAATTTTAATACAACCACTATTTATATCATAAAATCGGTTCAATAAATTAATTATGGTTGACTTACCTGCTCCCGTAGCACCTACTATAGCAACCGTTTCTCCAGGATTCACCTCAAAAGATATTCCTTTGATCACCTCTTCATTTGGGATATAACTAAAGTGAACATCTTTAAACCTGACCTTTCCCTTAAAGGTATCTACCATCACTTGCCCTTGGTCTTTTTCGCTTTCATTGGCATCCACGATCTTAAAGACTCTTTCCGCCGCAACCATACCCATTTGAAGTGTGTTGAACTTATCCGCTATCTGCCTTAAAGGCCTGAATAACATATTGTTCATCATAATAAAACTAATGATCTCACCAGCCGTAACTGAATTACTTGTGGCAGCGTTTAATCCGCCATACCAGACTACCAGCCCTATGGCGATAGAGGGAAGAACTTCCGCAATTGGAAAGAATATCGAATTGTACCATACGGTTCTTATCCATGCTTTCTTATGCTTGTCATTGATGCTTTTAAATTTATCATATTCGATTTTTTCCCTTGAAAAAAGCTGAATGATTCGCATTCCAGTAATTCGTTCCTGAACAAATGTATTTAAATTTGACACCTCTGTTCTTACTTCCTGAAAAGCTGACTTCATAGCCTTTTGAAAGATCTTTGTTGCAAAAATCAAGACTGGTAAGATCGCAAAAACAATTAAAGCCAATTGCCAATTCATATACAGCATCACCATTGCGATAACAAACATTTTTAAAAGATCACTGATGATCATAAACAATCCCTGACCAAAAACACTGGCGATGGTCTCAATATCAGACACCACTCTTGTCACGAGTTTACCAACGGCAGATTGGTTGTAATACTGCATTTTAAAATTCA
>CBDULU010000316.1:0-2954 GCA_965368155.1 uncultured Flavobacteriaceae bacterium | reverse complement strand
TTATTAGGATTCGCTTTAAGTTCAAGTAACTCAGCCTCAAGTAATATCTTTTCAAGTAATTCTTTGACACCAGTTCCTTTTAAGGCAGAAACATCATGTGATTGTATCTTACCTCCCCAATCTTCAACCAACAGGTTCATTTGGGCCAATTCTTCTTTAACTTTATCAGGATTTGCATCCGGTTTATCAATCTTATTGATCGCAAATACGATCGGAACACCTGCCGCCTGTGCATGACTAATGGCCTCTTTTGTTTGAGGCATAATCGCATCATCTGCAGAGATCACGATCACAGCAATATCTGTCACTTGAGTACCCCTGGCACGCATGGCGGTAAAGGCCTCGTGACCTGGAGTGTCCAGAAAAGTAATCTTTTGACCATCTTCCAATTCAACCGCATAGGCACCAATATGTTGGGTGATCCCTCCTGATTCTCCTGCAATTACATTTGCATTTCTGATATAATCCAGTAAGGATGTTTTACCATGATCCACATGTCCCATTACTGTTACAATTGGAGCTCTTGATTGAAGATCTTCCGGGTTATCTACTTCCTCTTCTACAGTTTCTTCAACTTCGGCATCTACAAATTCAACCTTATATCCGAATTCTTCAGCTACAATAGTCAGTGTTTCGGCATCAAGGCGCTGGTTCATCGAAATCATCATACCCAATGACATACATGCAGAGATCACATCAGTTACTGTAACATTCATCATGGTAGCTACTTCGTTTGCAGTTACAAACTCAGTTACCTTAATGACTTTACTTTCAGCCTCCTGTTGTTCAAGATCCTTCTCTGCCTGTTGACGGTGCAGATCTCTTTTCTCTCTTCTGTATTTGGCTCCTTTTCCTTTTTTAGATTTCCCTTGTAATTTCTCCAAGGTCTCTCTAACTTGTTTTTGAACTTCTTCAGGTGAAGGTTCCTCTTTTACAACCGATTTTCTTCCGGTTTGAGCAGTTCCTTTCTGTCCAGTTCTATTTCCTGCCCTTCCACCTTGACCGAAATCAGTGCGTTGAACATGTATTCTTTTACGTTTCTTTTTAGTCTTACTGGCATCACTTTCACTTTCCTTCTTCTCAACCGGCTTTTTCTTTGGTCGCTGAAATTTTGACAGGTCAATTGTTTCACCAGTTTTCTTAGGCCCTGATAATTTTTGATATTCCGTTTTCAGTGTTTCAGTTTCCTCATTAACGGCCTCTTCAGATCCACTTTCTTCAGACACCTTATCTTCAGTTACCTTATCTTCAACCACAGGTGTTGTTTCCTCCTGGATCGGTTCATCCGGAGCAACCTCAGAAACAGGTTCTTTCTTTTCAATATTTTTAGCCTTTGGCTCGACGTCTATCTTGCCGACCTGTTTAAGGCCTTTTAATTTTTTGGATCCCTTAATTACTTCGGCTTCAGGCTCCTTTTTCTCGGGCACTGCTTCCACAGGTGTCTCCTCTTTGACTTCCGGCTTAGGATCTATATCTATTTTACCCACCATTTTTGGGCCACTGATCTTCTCAGATTCCGTTTTAAAGATCTCAGCTTTTCTGGCTTCATCATCCAAACGCTTCTTCTCAGCTTCTTTTTCTAAAGCCAAACGAATTTCCTCTTTTTCTTTTCTTTTCTCTTCTCCAATTTCCTTAGAGGCAACTTTTTTACTTTTATCTGTCTGAAATTCATCAGATAAGATTGTATAAACCTCTTGAGAGATTTTCGCCGTTGGCCGATGATCTATGTCGATTCCTTTGTTCGCAAGAAACTCAACAGCCCTGTCTAGAGAAATATTGAGTTCTCGTAAAACTTTATTAAATCGTTGTGGCTTGTAATCTGTCATAAATTAATTTAAAATGAACCTCTTTTTTCCTATTGCAAAATAAAAAATATTATGATTCGAATTCTTCTTTCAATATTCTTTGTACTTCAAGAATAGTTTCTTCTTCCAGATCCGTCCTTTTCACCAATTCACTCAGATCAAGATCTAAAACACTTCTCGCCGTATCAAGACCAATGTTTTTAAACTCATTGATCACCCATGCTTCAATTTCATCAGAGAATTCAGTCAATTCAACATCATCTTCTACTCCTTCTCTCTGAACATCGATCTCATAACCTGTAAGCTGACTGGCCAATCGGATATTCACACCACCTTTACCAATTGCTTTAGAAACTTCTTCAGGCTTTAAAAATACATCAACTCTTGGTTTTTCTCCTTCTACCGCTTCATGAATCTTCAAGGAAACCACTTTAGCAGGACTTAAGGCTCTTTTGATGAATTGTTCGTCAATTTTCGTAAAATTAACCACATCAATATTCTCATTACCCAATTCCCTCACAATTCCATGGATTCTTGATCCTTTCATCCCTACACAGGCACCAACAGGGTCAATCCTGTCATCGTAAGAATCTACGGCAATCTTCGCCTTTTCTCCTGGAATTCTTGCTACACGTTCTATCGTTATTAAACCGTCGAACACTTCTGGAATTTCCTGTTCAAAAAGTTTCACCAAAAACTCCGGTGCAGTTCTGGATAATATAATAGAAGGCTTATTTCCTCTTAACTCGACATTTTTAATAATGCCTCTTACAGATTCTCCTTTTCTAAAAAAGTCAGATCTGATCTGTTCGCTTTTAGGCAAAACAAGTTCGTTACCATTATCATCAAGTAATATAATGGCATTATGCCTTACGTGATGAACTTCGGCCGAATATAACTCCCCTTCAAGCTCCTTGTAATGCTTAAAGATGTTCGTATTATCATGCTCATGAATCTTAGAGATCAAATTTTGACGTAATGCCAAAATAGATCTTCGCCCAAGGTCAATCAACTTTACCTCTTCAGATACTTCTTCTCCAACCTCAAAATCAGGTTCGATTTTTTGCGCTTCATCCAATGAGATCTCCTCATTGTCATCTTCAACTTCACCATTTTCAACTACGATTCGGTTTCTCCAAATTTCCAAGT
>CBDULU010000315.1:0-2979 GCA_965368155.1 uncultured Flavobacteriaceae bacterium | reverse complement strand
AAATATCTACAGAATTGGCCGAATTTTTCAACAAAGTACTCGTGACATTTACTGATAATGTTCATATCCTTTCCGGAAAGGTTTCTGACAAGGATCGGAAAACTGTTTTGGACGGACTAGGAGCTGCGGGCAGTGAATACAGAGTAGGTATTTATGAAAATGGTTTTTCAAGTGATAAAGCTGTTATTTCAAAAAATGATTTATTGAAGTTTTTAAAGATCTCGAAACAATATTTAGACCATTCTATAGAGGCGAACAAAAGAGCAGATAACTTATTCCATTCCTATAATTTAATGACTGTTGAGAATGATTCGGAAGTTTCTATCTCTTATTTGCCAGAAATGTTAGAAGGACAGGTAGCTGTTCTAAGTTCTGGATATATCTCAGGAAAAGAATCTCTAGAGGTTTTAGATGCCTTAAAGAATAGCGCTTTGTTCAGACCGGATCAATACAGTTATATATTGTATCCCAATAAAGAATTGCCCAGGTTTGATGTGAAGAATAATATCCCAACAGCAAAAGTAGCGGCATCAAATTTAATGCAACAACTCTTAAAAGATGGGAACAAACAGATTCTTGAAAAGGATATTGAAGGAAACTATCATTTTAATGGATCATTCAATAATGCGGAAAGTTTAAAACAAGCTTTGTCTCAATTACCCGAAAAATATGAATCGCTGGTTGAGGCTGATACCAAGCAGCTATTAGACATTTTTGAAGGTATTTTTGACCATAAATCATTTACGGGAAGATCAGGAACTTTCTTTGGTTACGAAGGCCTAGGTTCTATTTATTGGCACATGGTCTCTAAATTGGTAGTTAGTATTCAAGAGACTTGTTTATTGGCCATTAAAGATGGTTTAGATGATGTCACAATTGGCAGGCTCTTAGATCATTATTATGAAGCCAATGCGGGAATAGGAGTTCATAAATCGCCAGAATTATACGGTGCTTTTCCAACAGATCCTTATTCGCATACGCCGGGTAGTAAAGGGGCGCAACAACCGGGAATGACAGGACAGGTTAAAGAAGATGTTTTAAGTAGATTTGGTGAATTAGGAGTGTTCGTATCAGACGGAAGACTTCATTTCAACCCAAGTTTACTTAGAAAGGAAGAATTTTTAACGAATAGTCAAATTTTCAAATACATTGATATTCATAAAGAGGCAAAAGAGATTGAAGTGCAAAAAGATTCACTTTGTTTTACTTACTGTCAAATTCCAGTTATTTATAAATTGTCTGCACAAGACGGATTGAAAGTAGTCTTTGATAAAGACCATGTTTTGGAATCTTCAGATATGCATCTTGATGAGCAAACGAGTAAGAAAGTTTTTGAAAGAACCGGGGAAATTGGTCAGATCATTGTTTCAATAAATAAATAGAGATTAGGATGAAATTTAATTTTAAAAATCTGTTGATAGTAGCCATTTTAATGACCGCTATCGGGTGTGTAAACCAATCAAAAGAAGGAGTTGAAGAAGAGACTAAAAATGAACAAATGACAAAAGAAAAAGGCATGACAGCAGCTGATATTCTGGGAAATCCGGATTATTTGGCCATGTCTTATGGAGGGTATCGGGATGTAGATCACGGTGTTGAGCCTGCAATAGATGAACTTAAAGAGGATATGAGAATTTTGGCCGCAATGGGTGTTAAAATTGTTCGTACCTACAAGGTTCACTTACCGCAAGCCACGAACCTCTTAAAAGCAATTTCTGAATTAAAGGAAGAAGATCCAAAATTTGAAATGTATGTCATGCTGGGTGCCTGGATCGATTGTAAAAATGCATGGACAAGTATGGAGCCTGATCACGAGCAGGAAAGTGAAGCAAATGAAGGGCAAATTTTAGTTGCAGCACATTTGGCCAGAAAGTATCCTGATATTGTAAAAGTCATTGCCGTAGGAAATGAAGCGATGGTGCACTGGGCAGCAACTTATTTTGTACGACCTACTGTGATTTTGAAATGGGTAAATCACTTGCAGGATTTGAAAAAGTCGGGAGACCTTCCAAAGGATTTATGGATTACGAGTTCAGATGATTTTTCTTCCTGGGGAGGAGGTGGCGCAGAATACCACACCGAGGACTTAGAAAAGCTCTACAATGCTGTAGATTATATTTCCATGCACACCTATCCTTATCACAATACCCATTACAACCCTGATTTTTGGATCATTCCAAATGATGAAAAGTTATCAGATATTGAAAAAGTAGATGCTGCAATGCTTCGAGCGCGCGACTTTGCCAAAGCTCAGTATGACAGTGTTTCTAATTATATGAAAAGCATAGGAGTTAAAAAACCAATTCATATCGGAGAAACTGGCTGGGCAACTGCTTCAGATGGGTTTTACAGCGATACTGGTTCCAGAGCTACTGACGAGTACAAAGCTGGGGTGTATTATAAACTGATGCGTGACTGGACCAATGAAGCAGGTATTTCTTGCTTTTATTTTGAAGGGTTTAATGAGCCATGGAAAGATTCTAAGAATCCATTAGGTTCAGAGAATCATTTTGGTATGTTTACAGTGGATGGTAAAGCAAAGTATGTCTTATGGGACATGGTTGACCGCGGCGTATTTGAAGGTTTAACAAGAGGAGGGAATCCTATTTCAAAGACATTTGCCGGAGATAGGAAATCATTGATGAAAACCGTTCTGGCTCCCCCAGTAAAAGAAGAAAAGAAAGAAATGTAATTGATAGTTTTAATGAGCATGTAATTTAAGTAGTCATCATCATGACTCAATACAGGGGAAACATTCCTGAATAATAATCACTAAAAACGAGAAAAATATGTCTTCAGTATTAAACAAAGTTCCATTTGGTCAAAAATTAGCCTTTGGGGTCGGAATGTTTGCGAATCAAATGTTTCCGGCTATTCTCGGAATATTTATGGTTTCTCTAGTGCAATCCTTTGGATTTAGCGGATGGATGTGGTCTCTTGTTTATTTTTTTCCAAGAGTTTTTGATGCCATTACGGATC
>CBDULU010000314.1:0-3010 GCA_965368155.1 uncultured Flavobacteriaceae bacterium | reverse complement strand
TTACCGCCAAACATGTATTTATGATGAGTTCTATTTATTGCAGTATTTCCCTTTGGTTTAAACCAAAGGGAAATACTGCATGTCAATCATTGCATCAGTTTTAATAACCTGAGTTATACTAACTGTCCCAACTTTTTCCCTTTTCATAAAAACATCTACCTCAGGGAGGCCCACACCAGCGTGTTTATGAAAATCCATACTATTTTCAGCTGACCTACTTTTTCCAATAAACCATTCTCTAAACCAGTCCTGGCGCATTCCTTTCATATCATCTGTATATAGAGTTGAAGAAGACCAAATCATAGGTTGCCAGTCCAATTCCTTAAAAAATCTTTGGTTACCATCCCAAACAAATTCAAAAAGCTTGCTTTCTTCCTTCCAGTCAACCACGACCAGGGTGAAAGGTTCAATACCCTTCAAATTTAGTTCCAGACAACCTTCTTCAAAATCCTGTACGATCAATAATTCTTTTACGATCAAGCCCCTGCTTTTTGGATAGGATGCTGCTCTTTTATGGTTTTCAAAACCGCCGTTTAACAGACAGATCAGTCGATTATTTCGACTTGTTCCAATCCATGTGCCTCCTGCTTTTCCATCTTTGGGATAAAACAAAGACACGCCTTCTTCCTCATAAACAGCAGGATATAATGCTTTTTCGCGTTGATAACCAACATCTCTATTCGAAGTCAGCACAAAACCATGATCGGGCAATGGTAAAAAAGTTACAGTACACATAGAAAAATGTGAATTATAAAGTTAAACGAATTATTCCTTGCAAAGTTAACATTTAGCATATAGTTAATACTTAAAATCTTACATAATTCGTACCTTTGCCATCACTAAAAATGGAATTGTTTTAATCTAAAATAAACACATATGTCAAACGGATTTTTTAAGGTACCAAAAGCGATAAATGAACCGGTAAATTCCTATGCCCCGGGAACGGCAGAGCATACTGATTTAATTGCTACTTATAATAAAATGTTCAACGAACAGATAGATATTCCTTTTTATATAGGAGGCAAAGAATACCGAACAGGTAAAACAGTAGATATTCACCCTCCTCATGATCATCAGCACAAAGTGGGTCAATACCATACGGCAGATAAAACTCATATTGAATTGGCCGTGGAAAAAGCAGCTGAAGCAAGAGAAAAATGGTCTAAAACCAGCTGGGAACACCGTGCTGCTATCTTTTTAAAAGCAGCTGAATTATTGGCAGGTCCATTTAGGTACAGAATGAATGCCGCCACTATGATCGCACAATCTAAAAATGTAATGCAGGCAGAAATTGATGCAGCTTGTGAGCTGATCGATTTCTTGAGATTCAATGTAGAGTTCATGACTGATATTTATAAAAACCAACCTGAGTCTTCTCCTGGAATCTGGAACAGAATGCAATACAGGGCACTTGAGGGCTTTGTATATGCCATAACGCCTTTTAATTTTACAGCCATTGCCGGAAATTTACCTGCAGCACCTGCCATGATGGGTAATGTTGTGATTTGGAAACCTGCAAGATCTCAAGTGTATTCAGCACATGTGATCATGGAATTATTTAAAGAGGCTGGTTTACCTGATGGCGTCATAAACATGGTTACGGGCAACTCAGGAACCATTACTGACGTACTGTTAAATCATAAAGATTTTGCAGGAGTTCATTTTACAGGATCTACTCCTGTGTTTGATGATTTCTGGAAAACAATTGGAGCTAATGTAAAACACTATCGTTCTTACCCAAGAATAGTTGGAGAAACAGGTGGTAAAGATTTTATATGGGCGCATCCATCAGCTAATGCTCCTGAGGTAGCTACTGCTATTTCGAGAGGAGCCTTTGAATACCAGGGACAAAAATGTTCAGCCGCATCAAGAGCTTATTTACCGAAAAGTTTATGGGGTGACATCAAAGAATCCGTGATCAAAGATGTGAATTCCTTTAAAATGGGATCTCCTGGGGACAGTTCAAATTTCATCAATGCAGTTATTGATGACCGTGCCTTTAAAAAATTATCGGGATATCTTGATCAAGCAAAAAAAGACAAAGATGCTGAAATTATCGTTGGAGGTGGTTATGATGATTCTGTTGGCTATTTTATTGAACCTACAGTTATTGTAACAACGAATCCTCAATACGAAACCATGTGCACTGAATTGTTCGGTCCTATCATTACGATTTATGTATACGAAGATGAGCAATGGGAGCAAGTGCTTGACCTGGTAGATCAAACAGGAGAATACGCCTTAACAGGAGCCATTTTTAGTCAAGACAGATATGTGATCGAAACTGCAACCAGTAAACTGGAAAATGCAGCCGGTAACTTCTATATCAATGATAAGCCTACAGGCGCTGTGGTTGGTCAGCAACCCTTTGGTGGTGCCAGAGGCTCCGGAACCAATGACAAAGCCGGATCTGTATGGAATTTATTGCGTTGGGTGTCAAACAGAACACTTAAAGAAACTTTTGTTCCTCCAACAAATTACAGGTATCCATTTTTAGGAGAATAGTACTTTCTTTATAAAAGTCACAGCCCGGAATCTATGATTTCGGGTTTTTTTATGCACCTTGTAATTTATCAGCATCGGGCAATAAACCGATCAATTTTTGTGGATCGTGAATTAAAACGGGGATGTGTTGCGCACAGATAAAAAAACTGGATTCCTGATAATGGAATTCTGTTACCGGAATTTCTTGTTGGCCTCTTCCGCAAACCAAACATTCTTTTGGATCATTCATTTGTTTTCAATTTATAAGGTCAAAAGTAGGAAGTGTAATCAGGTAAAACTATGATTTTGATTAGCCTTTGAACAATTAATAAAATTGTATCATAACCTCATTTAGATACTTAGTTCCTCTCTTACTATTTGAACAAAGTTAAAAACATCCATAAAACTATTGTACAATGGGGCAGGCGCTATTCTGATCACATCGGGTTCTCTCCAATCGGCAATAACTCCTTTCTCACTAATTGCCTTGAACAATGATTTATCACTATTGACTACCCTTATCGAC
>CBDULU010000313.1:0-3015 GCA_965368155.1 uncultured Flavobacteriaceae bacterium | reverse complement strand
TTCTGTAATGATTAATGCCAGCGGGACCAACCCCAATAAATACGTGAAAGGCATCAATGCCATTATGAACAAAATGGGGAGTGCAAAAAAAGATGGAGACAACGAAGCCTCAGAAAAGTTAAAGGAATATGTGGGATACTACGATAGCTCACCTTGGTGGGGTGAAACATACATTTCAACTTCTAATGGCAAATTAGTAAGCTTAGGGCTTCCGTCTGAAAAGCCGGCAGAGTCCATAACTTTCTATAAACATGTTGAAGGTGATGTTTTTAAACGTGTAAGAAAAGACAAAACCCTTGGAGAGACACTAACCTTTCTAAGAGACCAAGATGGTAAAATCACGAAAATTGAACGCCATGGTAACTATAGTGAAAAAATTAATCGATAATTTGATTGAATACATAAAGGGAATTTGAAAGGATGCAGACAATGGTCACATCAGTTCATTTTAGATCCAATTCAACATTTAATACCTTAGCAGGTGTATTGATTAAAACAAAACCCCGCTTTCGAGCGGGGTTTTATTTTTAGTATTCCATTTTCTTCATATAATCAATCTTCCTTTTCCATATTTCAAGAGATTCTTTATATGTTTCAATGTTCTTATAGACATTCTTTACAATTGGATTATCTGCACTGGCGTTAGAAATAAAACTAATATTATTCTCCAACTGCTTGATTTCTTTTGTGATCTCATCAATCTTTCTTCTGATAAACAATTGCTCACTATCAAGCTTTCTTGTGTTCTTTTGATCCAATAAGCCATCAACATTACTTTTAAATCTTAGGAAAGAGGCTTCATCTTTATCAATATCAAGCTTTTTATAGGCAGTATCAAGCAGTTTATTAAATTTAATATCCAAATGCTTAACTTTATGAGGTAAAACCCCTAGAGCTCGCCATTCATCCATGCCTTTTTGAACAAATTCAAGGGTCAGTTCCTTTCCTTTTTCGATTTCCTCTTTCAGGGAATCCATAAATTCCTTTTTCTTTTCAATGACTGCAGACTGATCTTTATCTAAGTCATTTTGCTTATTATGTAATCTGTCAAAATAATGGTTACACGCATCTTTAAATCGCTTCCATATTTTGTCAGAATCTCTCCTGGGCACATGACCAATTTTTTTCCATTCTGATTGTATCTTTTTAAAGACCTCAGTAGCCATCTCCCAATCTTCACTCTCTTTTAAGGACTCTGCCTGCTCCACTAAGGATATTTTCTTCTTTAGGTTTTCTGACTGATCCTTTTTTATGCCTTTATAAAAATTATTTTTTTCAGCGTTAAAACTTCGAGTAGCTTCTCTAAAAAGTTGCCAAATCTCTTCATTCTTCGATTTAGGCACCTTACCAATAGCGAAAAACTCATCCCTAAGTGCCTCCAATTTCCTAATACTCTCCTGCCAGTCTTTATGATTCTTATTCTTCGCAGGATCAATCTCCTTGATTTTGTTAATAACGGCAAGCTTAAGACCTACATTTGCCTTAAATTTTTCATCAAGTTTTTCCTGAAACTCGTGTCTTTTTTTATGAATTTTTTTGGTTGCTTCACTGAATCTATGCCAAACTTCTTCTCTTAATTCACGAGCAACGGGGCCAATATCTTCCTTCCACATCTTGTGTAAAATCTGCAATTCCTTAAACGAATGATTCACATCTTCCTCAGCAGCAAGAGCTTCAGCCTTTTCAATTAGTTTTGATTTTTCCTCCAGATTATGTTTAAAATCAAGATCTCTAAAATCATTGTTCAAATGGAGCAGGTCGTAGAACCTTTCTACATGGTGATGATACGTGCGCCAAACGTCATTGTATTTAGCATGTGGAATCTGACCGACTTCTCTCCATTGATCCTGTAGGTTTCTAAAATT
The DNA here is from genome assembly GCA_965368155.1 of uncultured Flavobacteriaceae bacterium. Lineage (GTDB taxonomy): Bacteria > Bacteroidota > Bacteroidia > Flavobacteriales > Flavobacteriaceae > Lutimonas. The sequence continues at coordinate 1,150 of CBDULU010000313.1, read as the reverse complement.
CTTATACATGGTAGACGCCTCCGCATTATCGATCAGACTTTTCAGTTCATCGATAAGTTTCAATCTCAAATCCAGATTCTCCTTCTGAACTCTTTCTATTTCTCTATAAAATTGTTGACGTTTCCTCTTATATTCACTGATAAGTTCATCAAATTTATGCTTTAGGGGTTCAGAATAGAAGAAATCGCCTTCTTCACCACCAGCTTTGACAAAGGCTTCCTTTTGCTCTGTCAAAAAAGCTTTGAACTTCTTTTGAAATTCCGTTTTTAAACTTTCAATCTGATTCTTCACCTCCTGAATCTCAAAATCATGCAAAAGATTTTTCGTCATTTCAACGATACCTTCTAGCGATAAAGCAGATAAATCAAACTCAGGTACCTTCTTTACAACTTTGATTTCTTTCTCAGAAACTACAGGTTCATTTTTATCCGTATCCTTTTCTTCTGCTACCGATTCAGTTTTTATATTCTCCACCGGTTCTTCAGGTTTTTCAGGGGTTTCCTTTTTCACCTCATCTTCCTTGGACTGAGTCTCTTCTTCAGTTTTCGCTTTTGCTACATCGGCAATATCATCAACCGGTATATCTTTTGCTTCTGTCTTATCTTCCACTGTTTCTGCGTTTTCCACAACGGCATCTTCCTTCTGATTATCATCTACTACACCTCCCTTTTCAACAGCTTTGTCGGGAGTTTTTTCATTTTTCTTACTTGCATCGTCTCCTGTTAATTCAGATGATAACTGATCATTATTTGCGTCTAACATTGTTTCATGTTTAAGGTTCCTAAAATTTACTTTAAAAAAGTGTTGAAAGATACTAATAGCCTAGCAAAGCGCAAAACTATGTTAAAAATAACATCCGGAAATTTTAATAGTTTGTTCAATCGCTATTCTAAGAATTCCAAATTTCCCAAGATCTGTCAGCTTGATGCTTGAGCATTGACTCACCATTTGAAACAATCGCTCCTGCATTTTCTCCCATTTTAAGAAAAGCTGTACGCTTAGGGTTGTAAATCAAGTCAAAGAGTAAGTGCTTGTCTGTCAAAAACTCATAGGGTATATCCGGCTTTGCTTCCACCTCTGGAAAAGTGCCCAAGGGGCTACAATTGATGATCATTTCATGCTCTCTAAGTATATCTTTGCTCAGATCCTG
>CBDULU010000312.1:0-3036 GCA_965368155.1 uncultured Flavobacteriaceae bacterium | reverse complement strand
CCCAAGTGTTCCCGTCGCTCCCTTTATAAACAGAAAAGCCCAGACCCCATGTTGTACTCCAGTCAGGGTTGGTCCAATGTACGCGTTGCATATTTTTAAGCGTGGATGGTTTAAGAATTTCGACCAAACTACTGTCTCTTAGTCTGAATTGCCACGATGCGAATTTCCCTAAATCTACTACGGTTGACGAAAATCCTGCAGCAGGAGTAATTCCTTTTGCCTGAAATAAATTAACTTTTTTGCGAATTCCATCTCTGTTCTTGGCTGTGTATCCAATGGCTAATTCTTGACCATACAAGTTTTCTGGTAACTCGGTTCGTGTGTTAGACAAGCCAAGTGGGATGAGAATATTTTGTTTGACATAATCTTCATAAGGCATCCCCGAAATCTCTTCTACAATTTCACCAAGAAGGGTTAATCCTAAATTGCTATACTGGAAATAAGTAGAGGCAGGGTAAAGTGTTTTCTGATCTTTTAATTTTGAATCTATTTCTTCTTTTGTCGGAAAAGGAAAGTCTGGTCCGGTCCAATAAGGGTAAGCCGCTTCTCTAGGCAAGCCAGAGGAATGGGTTAATAAAGAGCGTATGGTGATAGGGCCGCTTTCAGGGTATTTTTGTTCCAAGGCATAAGCAGGCAGGTGGTCGCTGACTTTATCATCTAGACGAATTTTACCTTCATCATATAGTTTCATAATAGCCACAGAAGTAAACAACTTTGAAATGGAACAAATACTGCAAATAGTATTCTCGCTGGCTGCGATATTTTTCTCCTTGTTAGACATCCCTGCTGACCCTGACCATAAAACTTCCTGATCTTCAACCACTATTGCCGTAAGGCCTGGAAGTTGATCGAAATCTTTCTGAGCCTCCAGCCAAACTTCGACTAATTCAAAGGCTTCAGTGTAGTCTTTTTTCGAATCTTGAGCATATACGTTGTGAAATAGCAGGAAGCAGATCAGTAATAGATAGTAATTTTTCATAATAAAGGATTTGGTTTTATCTGGTCATAGTGATATAAAAATAGGAAATCTTTTTCTTTGATTCTGATACATAATGAAATATATGTATCAGGGTTAGATATATGGCCTTAATTTTATCTGATTTTGATTTATCACAAACGCCATTGATTTATGAATTTACCAAAAGCTATTGTTATATTTGTATTCCAAAAAAAAATGAGTTTTAAATAATTCGTCAATTTTAAAAATAAATAAAAAAAGCAAATTATGTCAGATGATAAAAAAGTGATATTCTCCATGTCTGGAGTAAGTAAATCTTACCAGGGAACCAATAAGCAAGTACTGAAGAATATCTATTTGAGTTTTTTCTATGGAGCCAAGATCGGGATTCTGGGTTTGAATGGATCGGGTAAATCAACTTTGTTAAAGATCATCGCTGGTTTGGAGAAAAACTACCAGGGTGATGTAGTATTTGCTCCAAATTACACAGTTGGTTATCTAGCTCAAGAGCCCATTTTAGATGACAGCAAGACCGTTATGGATATTGTAAAAGAGGGCGTAGCTGAAACAGTAGCCATCTTGGATGAATACAACAAGATCAATGATATGTTTGGTTTGGAAGAGGTGTATTCTGATGCTGATAAAATGGAAAAATTAATGGCGCAACAGGCTGAACTTCAAGACAAAATAGACGCCCAAAACGCATGGGAGCTTGATACCAAACTTGAGATTGCCATGGATGCTTTAAGAACGCCTGATGGTGATGCTCTTATTAAGAATCTTTCTGGTGGGGAACGAAGAAGGGTAGCACTTTGTAGATTGTTATTGCAACAACCAGATGTATTGTTGCTGGATGAGCCTACAAACCACTTGGATGCCGAATCAGTGCACTGGCTTGAGCATCATTTGGCACAATATCAAGGAACTGTTATTGCAGTAACGCATGACCGGTACTTCCTGGATAATGTTGCTGGTTGGATCCTTGAACTGGACAGAGGAGAAGGAATTCCCTGGAAAGGGAACTATTCGTCATGGCTAGAGCAAAAATCAGAGCGTTTGGCCAAAGAAGAGAAAACAGCTTCTAAAAGACAGAAAACACTGCAACGTGAGTTGGAATGGGTAAAGATGGCACCAAAAGGAAGACATGCCAAGTCCAAAGCAAGATTGTCGAGTTATGACAAATTAATGAGTCAGGATCAGAAACAAAAAGAAGAAAAACTTGAAATTTATATTCCTAACGGTCCTCGATTGGGAAACAATGTGATCGATGCTGTTGGGGTTTCAAAAGCTTTTGGGGATAAATTACTTTATGATAACCTCAATTTTAAATTACCACCCAATGGTATTGTCGGTATTATTGGTCCTAACGGAGCAGGTAAGACGACTATTTTTAAAATGATCATGGGAGAGGAAAAACCTGACAAAGGGGAATTTTTAGTTGGAGATACAGCTAAGGTGGCTTATGTAGATCAAAGCCACTCGAATATAGATCCTGAAAAATCAATTTGGCAAAATTTTTCTGATGAACAGGAACTCATCATGATGGGTGGTAAGATGGTCAATTCAAGAGCATACCTAGGGCGTTTTAATTATAGTGGATCGGAACAAAATAAGAAAGTTTCAACCCTGTCAGGAGGTGAGAGAAACCGATTGCATCTGGCCATGACCTTACGTGAAGAAGGTAATGTGTTACTTTTAGATGAGCCAACTAATGATTTGGATGTTAATACTTTAAGAGCTCTTGAAGAAGGTCTTGAAAATTTTGCCGGTTGTGCCGTAATTATCTCACATGATCGATGGTTCTTAGATAGGGTGTGTACACATATTTTGGCATTTGAAGGAGCCTCTGAGGTTTACTATTTCGAAGGTAGCTTTTCTGAATATGAAGAGAATAAGAAAAAACGCTTAGGAGGAGACATGATTCCTAAAAGGATCAAGTATAAGAAATTGATTCGTTGATTTGCAGATGAATTCAAAAGTAAAGAATATAAAAAAAATATTGCTGTCTGATAACTGGTACACGCTGAATAAGATTGTATTTGATTATAAAATGCCGAATGGGCAATGGGTTGAGCAGG
>CBDULU010000311.1:0-3061 GCA_965368155.1 uncultured Flavobacteriaceae bacterium | reverse complement strand
TCAAATTCAAGATCACCCTGCCAATATCCTGGGCAGCAATATTGACCTTCCCAATGCTATCGTCAAAGTCTGTTTTTAAAGTGGCATTAAAAGTTTTGTCTTTTGCCCGTAAGCCATGGTAAGCCAATCTCAAGAATTCATCAGCTAGTGCATTGATATTTGTAAGCTCTTTTTTACCATCACTGCTCCTGCTGTGTTGTAACATCCCTTTTACAATGGCATCTGCCCGCTTGCCATGGAGCATGATCTTTTGTTCATTGTCATCAATATCCTTTGCTATTGCTTTTACCTCATCAAAATTTCCCTTTTCCAATTCCTCTTTCATCTCTTCAATAAGTTCAGAGTTTACTTCTGAAAAATTATTGACAAAGTTCAGTGGGTTCTGTATCTCATGAGCGATACCCGCTGTTAACTCCCCTAAGGAAGCCATTTTTTCTGATTGGATCAATTGAGATTGGGTAGCTTTTAAATCTGTATAGGCTTTTTCAATTTCTTTCGCCTGGGCAAGTTCTTTATCTCTGGATTTTTCCCTTTCGGCTTTTAGAAGCCTTGTTTTTTGAAAGCGATGAATTACATATACACCAATGAAAAACATAAAGCCATACATAACGTAAGCCCACCAGGTAAGCCACCATGGAGGACTAATATTTACTATAATTTCCTTTTCTGCAAATACTCCCATGTTCGTAGCTGCCTTTATACGAAATATGTAATTCCCCGGAGAAACGTTGATATATTGCACTGTTTTATCCATTCCAGGGGCTCTCCATTCTGCATCATAGTTTTCCAACTTGAATAAAATTGTATTATCATAGGGGTTCGTAAAATCAATTGCGGTAAAATCAAAGGAAAATATATTTTGATCATACTGTAAATTGATTTCTGATTCTTCATTTATTGGAACGCCTATAGGGCTTCCTTCTCCGGGTGAAACCGATTCAGCTCCCAGCTTGAAATCGTTGATCAAAACAACTGGAGCTTGCGCTTTTCTTATAATATTATCTGGTAAAATTCTATAATAACTACTAGGATAATAAGGAAAACAAATTGCCCCATTTAAGTCTTTAAAAATTAGTGCTGAATAAAACAAAGAAGATCTCACGCCATTATTATTAGAATAGGAATGAACAAGAGAGCGGTCACTATTTATTTGCCAAATTCCGGTTTCCCCGGTTAACCATAGATTATTTTTACTATCTACTTCTATACCTGAGTACGAACTAGAAAAAATTCCATTAGGGTCAATGAATTTTTCAAATTTACTATTACCAATCACATACCTAGACAAACCTTCGTTTGAAGCGGCCCAAATAACCCCATCAAGGTCTTGAACCAGTCCAAATATGACTTCATCGGTAAGAAAATGATCAAATTTACCGGATTTCATATCTAACCTGTTTAGACCGCCTCCATAAGTACCAACCCAAAGATGTGTTTGATCTTCATCTTCTAATAAGGTGCTCACACCGTAAGAATCTGAAAGACTGCTAGCGTTCAAAGGATCATGACTATAGTGAATAAAATCTACTGAACCCTTCTCCATCATGTTTAAGCCAGTATTTGTTCCAATCCAAAGATTTGAAAAACTGTCCTTAAGAAGACTGGTAATTGTATCATTGTCAATACTTTGTATATCATTTTCATCATGATAATAATGTGTAAATGATTTTGTTTTTGGATTGAAATGATTCAGACCTCCACCTTCTGTACCAACCCAAAGGCCACCGTTCTCGTCTGGCACAATACTTCTAATCAATCCCGAACCAATGCTTGAAGGAATCAAGGAGTCATGCTCAAACTTCGTATTCGATTCTGAATTTATATCCCTATGAATTAATCCATCAAAGGTTCCAATCCACATCGTACTCTCCTCCTGATACAAAGAAAAAATAAAGGCATCAACATTTATATCCTCAAATCTTGTTTGAGAAGGATTTACCCTAAACACATTATTTTCCGTGCTACTTATCCAAATTACACCATCACGTGATATAAAGGAAGACCAAAAAAGCATATCCTTCAATCCACCATCACTTTCGTCGCCACCATAATGCCTTACTTTTTCCGTTTTAGGATCATAACGATTTATCCCAGCGCCCATAGTTCCAATCCATATATGGCCCGTTTTATCCTCTTTTATAAAAGCGATATGATCGACTGCCCCAGTTAATGTGATTGGTTGCAAAGCGGGACGGCTTAATTTATCTGGATATAAAGGGTCAAAAGTAAGTCGCTGAAATGTTCCTTTATCCCGATCCATCAGATGCAGGCCATCTTCGGCAGTACCTATCCAGAACTTTCCCTGGCTATCTTCATGAATGGCTGTAATACGATTATCAATAAGACTTAAGGGGTCATTTTCATCATGTACATATCGGATAAATTTACCCGTATTTCTATCAAATCGGTTCAGCCCGCCAATATTTATATCATCACCACCCCAAGGTTCTCCTGTACCAAACCACAAGCTATTATTTGAATCCTCATAGATCTCTTTGACACAATTGTTGCTAATCGTTGTAGGATCATTTGGGTCAGAAGTAAAATGTTTAAATTTTTGAGATTTTCTGTCAAAGATTTCGAGTCCCCCAGTTGTACCAACCCAAAGGACTCCCTGATGATCTTCAAAAATGGCTTTCACATCATTATGAATGATACTCTCCGGATCTTTAGAACTATGAACAAAATGCGTAAATATTCCAGTACTGGGGTCAAGTCGTTCCAGTCCTGAACCCGTTGTACCAATCCATATGATTCCCTCAGAATCTTCTAAGATGCATTCTGCGCCGCTACTTGCCAAAGAATTCGGATCGAGTGGATCATTGACATATGACTTAAAATTATATCCATCAAATCTTTGCACACCTAGATCTCCTGTAGTAAACCACATATAACCCGATCTATCCTGCATCATACTGGTTGTCAACCCCCAGGATGGAGACCCTGGAGCTGGCGACAACTGGGTAAAATGTAACTTTTGAGACAAGGTAACACCTAAATTGCACATAAGTATGAGCAAAAAAAGATACTTCGATTTGGTGTTAAATTTCATATACTTTAC
>CBDULU010000310.1:0-3064 GCA_965368155.1 uncultured Flavobacteriaceae bacterium | reverse complement strand
CCTAATGTATATCTGAATTTCATAAAGTAAATATTAGTAATATTATCAGCTCAAATTTAGATAAAAACAGAGGTATTACCAAACGAAAATAATTTATTAAGTACCTCATATTGACATATTTAAGATTTAATTATTATATTTGACCCATTGTATTACCAAACTTCTTCCAAATGAAATTATTAAAAAATATAATTCTCCTTTTATTGGCTCTTTTTGTGATAGGAGCTATTTATTTGGCTACCCTTGACGGAAGCTATGATGTTGCCAAAACAAGGATGATCGACGCTGATCCAATTGTAGTGTTTAATGACCTGAATGATTATCGAAATTGGAAAGAATGGGGCCCATGGTATGAGCAGGATTCGACAATACGCGTTCAGTATGCCGATAATACTGTAGGCGAAGGAGGAGCGTATACCTGGACATCTGATGTAGAAGGAGGCGGAAGAATGAAAACCTTACAAGTGCAGAAACCTGAAAGACTGGATCAGGAAATGGTTTTTGAAACACCATTCGGGGATATGGCTTCAGAGGTTTATTGGATTTTAAATAAGGTAGAGACAGGTACAGAGTTAACTTGGGGTATAAAAGGAGAACTTCCTTTTTTCTCAAGATTTATGGCATCTGGTATGACAGAGCAATTAGGACCCATGCAAGAACGTGGCCTTGAATTGTTCGATAAAAATTTACAGAAAAAACTAAAAGTCTACTCAATTGATTCGGTTGGTGTTGTGGATTTTAGCGGCGGATTTTACCTCTATGTTTCAACCTCCAGTAAGATAAATCAAATAGGGGTTAAATCAGAAGGAATGATGGATCACATCAGTAAATTTGTACAAGATAACAGGATCAGGCTAACAGGTAGTCCCTTTACCCTTTATCATAAATTTGATCAGGAAAATGGAACTTCTATGTTTTCAATAGCCTATCCCATAGCAGAAAGGATTGTTACCCAAGACTCTGATATTCTGACCGGTTATATGGAAAGAGGTACTTATTTTAAAACGATATTAACGGGTGCTTACACTAATTTACAGGAGGCATGGGAAAAAGCAATGTTTGATGCTGAAAACCTTAAAGAGTATGCATTAGAAGAAAGCGGAGAGTCATTTGAAATATACGTGAATAATCAAGAGAACACGCCAAACCCGGCCCAACTTGTAACAGAAATATATGTGCCGGTGGCCTTGAAATGATCTAATGATGGATTGACACAATGAAAAAGTGATATTTCACCCTGATTGTCTGAGCAGATTTTTAAATTCACGCATTCACGCATTAAATCATCATTTCGTTATTCCTAAAACAATCCTCAACATGGTCATTGACCATGCCGACTGCCTGCATATAGGCATAGACCACTGTGGAACCGACAAATTTAAAGCCTTCTTTTTTGAGGTTTTTGGAAATTGTATCTGAGAGAGGGGAGGTCGCAGGAACTTCTTGTAGGCTTTGCCTCTGATTAGCGATAGGTTTGTGATTGGTAAATTTCCAAAAGTAATTGGAAAAACTACCATGTTCTTTTTGCAGTTTTATAAAGGCCTGAGCATTACCAATTGTGGCTCGAATTTTTAATTTATTTCTGATAATTCCCGTGTCAAGCAGCAGTGCTTCGTATTTTTCTTCATCATAAGAAGCGATTTTCTGATAGTCAAAATTATCAAATGCCATCCTGAAATTTTCCCTCTTTCTCAATATGGTAATCCAACTTAAACCAGCTTGAAAGGTTTCAAGAACAAGAAATTCAAACAATATGTCATCTGAAAATACCGGAACGCCCCACTCCTTGTCATGATAAGAAACATATAAGGGGTCTTCCCCGCACCAGGCACACCTTGATTTGATCATAATACTGATTTTTTATTGCTTCTAAGATAGATCGTTTTACTAAAAGAACATACTCAGAAAGTAATTTCTGCTATTTTTGATTAAAATTTATATGTGATGATCAAGGAAGCTTTATTGGAACAATGTGTTTTATTTGTAAATGATAAATTAGCCATCATTGAGACCATTATGACTGAGAATCATAAGGCCTTGGAACAGGAATCCAAAAGTTCTGCTGGCGACAAACATGAAACGGGCCGGGCCATGTTACATCTTGAAATGGAAAAAGCATCTCAGCAATTGGAAGTGGCAAAACAAATGCAGGAAACGCTTCATAGAATACAATTAAATTCAGTCTCAGAAAAGATCAAATTAGGAAGCCTTATTACTACTGATCAGGGAATTTATTTTTTATCCATAAGTGCCGGGCAACTATCGGTTGCGGGTAAACACTATTATGCCATATCACCTTCTTCCCCAATTGGAGTACTTCTTATTGGAAAAGAAAAGGGGGCAACGGTGATATTAGGTACCAGAGCCATCAAAATCCTTTCAATAAGCTAAATTCACTTGATTATCAAGTACCTTACTATTTTTTGACTTCAGCGTTTAAGTCAGTGATCCCCATATTATATAGCGTAAAACTAAAAATATCAGCATATTGATCAATGGTCTTTGAAACAGGTGTTCCTGCTCCGTGTCCAGCTTGAGTTTCTATCCTGATCAATACCGGATTTTCACCCTTTTGCTTATCCTGAAGTTCTGCTGCGAATTTAAACGAATGCGCGGGGACAACCCTGTCATCGTGATCGCCGGTCGTTACAAGAGTTGCCGGATAAGAAGTTCCTTTTTTAACATTATGTACAGGTGAATAATTATATAGATAGTCAAACATTTCTTCACTTTGTTCGGAAGTACCATAGTCGTAAGCCCAGCCGGCTCCGGCCGTAAAAGTATGGTACCTGAGCATATCCAAAACCCCAACTGCAGGAAGTGCTACCTGCATCAAATCCGGTCTTTGGGTCATGGTGGCTCCAACGAGCAACCCACCATTTGAACCGCCTCTTATTGCCAGGAATTTACTGGAAGTATAATTCTCTTTGATCAAATATTCTGCCGCCGCAATGAAATCATCAAAAACATTTTGTTTTTTTAACTGAGTTCCTGCATCATGCCAAGCTTTTCCGTATTCACCTCCACCTCTAAGATTTGCAACGGCATATACGCCACCCATTTC
>CBDULU010000309.1:0-3067 GCA_965368155.1 uncultured Flavobacteriaceae bacterium | reverse complement strand
GCTGCGTTCTGCGAGTTCTTCTAGATCGGCGCGGAACGAGCCGAGAGTTTGGCTACATTTTTTGATGCAATAGATCTGGATGAAGTATACACTACGGAGTACTTGCGTACGAAAAATACGGCACAACCAGTAGCCCAAAAGAAAGAGAAGGAAATTCAATATTATGACCCGCAGAAGCTGGATGATTTTGCGAAATTATTAGTCAATAACAAGCAAGATGTTTTGGTGGTAGGGCACAGTAACACAACTCCTGTATTAGCCGGTCTATTAGTGGGTGAAGAGTTGGGTTCTTTTGATGAGAGTATATACAATCGCATATACCAAGTTGTGCTTTTTAAAGATAAAGGACGTCTTCACATATTACATTCAGCTTTTGTCTGCAAGAATTAGTTGTGTGGTAAATAGTTATTCAATAAAGAAATTTTGAATAATATGAAATATCCAAAAAAATAAGGCTGAGTAACTCCTTAAGTTTTCAATTCACCCTATACGACCTTATTTTATAGGGTTTTTAGAGATTTTCATATACTGGTTTTTTTGAGGCAGATGTTGAGCTTTTGACAAAGCTTTGACAATCAATAACATAGATTTTGTGAAATTCATTCAAAAATTATGTAACTTTAAGAGAAATTATTAATCTTAATCAATCCTATATCATGAAAAAACTATGTTTAATTTTAATTGCGATGTTTTTTGCCGGTTCAATGAATGGGCAAATTAGTTATTTGCAATACCGTCATGTTCCTGTTGATCAGGATGCGAAATTTTTAGAACGCGAAACAAAACACTGGTCTAAAGTAGCAAAATCAGCTATTGAAAAAGGTCAAATGAAATCCTGGTCACTTTGGAAAAAAGTAGGAACTACCAGTGCTGATGCACTTACTCCTAATTATGTTTTTGTGAATACTTTTGAAAGTCTCGATAAAATGGATATGGATAAAGTGTGGTCCGATAACATGGATGCCATAGGTGATGTAAAACCCGAAGATATTGAAACAGCTTCCTTTACAACTACTACCTTTGATTATTTTATACAATCCGAAGATCATGTTGCTGGTGATTATAAATACGCCCTTGTAAATTATGCCAAACCAATTGATATAGCGGCATTTATGCAAGAGAACAAAACACTTTGGAAACCGGTGCACGAGGCAAATGTTAGCAATATTCTGAATAATATGACTTACTGGGGTATGTCATCTGTCATCTATCCGACAGGTAACTTGGATCGCTTTACAATTTTTACTGTCGATGGATTCAACAAGCTCAACCATGCACTTGAATATCTTCGATATACTGAAACATCAGATAACTCTCCCAATGCCGCGGCATGGAATGATGTTATTGGAAAAACAAAAATGGATTCTTTGATGCCCAACGGCTTTGAGCGAAGAATTATATATGAAAGGGTCATGACGATCGATTGATCGCTTATCTTTCTGTAGTTCTTTGTTTGACTATCATCATATTTAAACTAGAAGTCACAAAGTACATATACAATAAACCCCATTAAAATCAATTAATGGGGTTTATTGTTTTCAACAAGGAAACTTTTCAAGACTTGTGAAACAGACCATCTGTTGGTTCAAGCAGAAGGTTACTATTTTTTGAGACAATTAAAATGCTATATTTGGGAACCTTTAATATGAATAATTAATTTCAACCTCATGAGAAAAAGAATTATAGTAAAATTTTTACCCCTTTTTATCCTATTAATAGGCATAAGTTGTAAAAAAGAAGCAGAAGTAGAAAAACAGGATGTTGCTCTTTCATCTGGAGTTCTAAAAGAATATATGGATACTCAGGTGAAGCCTGGTGATGATTTTTCGGCATATGTCAATGGAACTTGGATGAAGAATACAGAAATTCCGGCAGACAAATCTTCATATGGCATTGGATATATCTTGCATGAAGAATCAGAAGATAATGTAAAGAAAATTATAGAAGGCTCAGCAAGTGGAGATTTTGAAAAGGGCTCAGATGAACAAAAAGTGGGGGATCTTTATAAATCTTATATGGATACTCAAACCAGAGATAAATTAGGTGCTTCCCCTTTACAAAAGGACTTTGAAAAGGTTGATGCTATAAATAATTACGACGATTTAGCTGCTTATTTTGCCTATGCAAATAAGTATGGATTCAGTGTGCCATTATCACTTTTCGTTTATCAGGATCTAAAGAACCCAACTATTTATACGGTATATACCTGGCAAGCGGGTTTAGGCCTACCTGACCGCGAATACTATCTTAAAGACGATGAGCGCTCAAAAGAGATTAAAGTAAAATATGTTGAACATATTGCCAAAATGTTTGATTTGGCTGGGTTGCCAAATAGTAAAAAATCATCAGAGATGGTAATGGAGCTTGAGACAAAATTGGCCGAGAAACATATGGAAAAGGAAAAGACCAGAGACCTAGTCAGTTTGTATAATATGTTTCCTGTAGATACGCTTGTGAACATCATGCCTAATTTTAATTGGTCTGCTTATCTTGAAGAAGCAGGGATCAAGGATGAAAAAAATCTTGGTGTCCTCATGTTAGACTATACAAAAGCTTTGGACAAAATTATCACTTCTACAGATCTTGATGTTTGGAAGACCTATTTAAAATGGGGTATCCTCAACGAGAATGCTTCTCGATTGAGCAAAGGTATAAATGATCAAAATTTTAATTTTTACAGCAAAGAGCTTAGAGGAACACCAGAGCAGAGACCTTTGTGGAGACGAGGTGTTTCAACTGTTAATGGAACTTTAGGTGAAGTAGTAGGTAAGGTGTACGTGAAAAAACACTTTCCACCTGAAGCCAAAGAAAGAATGGAAACTTTAGTAGCGAACTTATTAAAGGCGTATGAGCAAAGTATCAAAGAACTTGATTGGATGAGTGCTGATACAAAAAAAGAGGCCCTCGATAAGTTAGGGAAATTTACACCAAAGATTGGATATCCAGATAAGTGGAAGACTTACGATATAGATATTGAAGCGGATGATCTATTTGGTAATCTACAGCGCGCTACCTTGATGGAATACAATCGTGAGTTGGCTAAGTTGGGTCAACCCATTGATAAAAC
>CBDULU010000308.1:0-3097 GCA_965368155.1 uncultured Flavobacteriaceae bacterium | reverse complement strand
TATCTTGAATTATCATTAAATAGTATAAAAGCATCTAAAAATTTTAAAAGAGAATTATCCGAATATTGATATAAGTTATAAAAGCAGGTGTAGGATAGAAATTTTTTATCTACTTCTGTATAAATTTCAAATCTTAGATCAAAAATCTCCAATCTCCAATCTCCAATCTCCAATCAATAGTCATCAGTCATCTATTTAAAGAGCCCGAAATTTATATCCTTCTTTGGTGAAATGTTCCAATACCTTGGGAAGTACATAATCAAGATTCTTAAAAGATTTGTCACTGTCATGGAAAACGACGATGCTTCCATTTTTGATGTTTTTTATGGTAAGTTCCAGGCATAATTCTTTAGAAAGACTTTGATCGAAGTCACCGCTCAATACATCCCACATGATGATCTTGTAGCCTTTTTTTCTCAATATTCTTGCCTGAACGGGCCTGATTCGTCCATGAGGAGGTCTAAACAGTTTTTTTGTTTTTTTGTCAGCTTCGTCATTTAAATAGGACTCTGCTTTGAGTATGTTCTTAATGTATTTATTGGTAGGTGTTTTCCAACCCTGAAGATGATTAAAAGTATGATTGCCAATACCATGACCTTCGTCTTTTATCTGTTGATAAATATGAGGATATTTTTTAATGTTTTCCCCTACACAAAAAAATGTCGCTTTGGCTTCATACAATCTTAATGTCTCAAGCACCCACGGCGTAAAATCAGGCACCGGACCGTCATCAAAAGTGAGGTAAATCTCTTTTTTAGTTGTTTTGATTCGCCATGAATAATTATGGAAAATCTTTTGAACAAATCTTGGGGTTTTTACCAGATAAGGTCTCATGCAGCGCAGCTTTTTAAACACAATTAAAGGGGTCTACCCAAGATACAAAAAAATGATCAAATTAAAAATTTACTCTTCCAGCACTTCTTCAAGAAGCGTAACAGAAACCATAAAATCTTCTTTAAGTTGCCCTGAGTATTCTTCGGTGTCAAATTCCACGCAAGTAGCAATGATGTATTTATACAGATCAAGGGTTCCTTCAAGGTCGCCGAAATTCTGGGTGAGCTCATATGAACTTAGCCCGCTGTAATAGTAAATACGCTCCTTGAAATTTTGAACTAGGAATTCAACTATCTTTCGCGCTTTTTCCGGCCTGTCTATATTGTAGTATGATTCAATATGCCCAATTACAAGCCTGAAATAACCATATGATTCTATTGGCATTTTCTCCATAGACATATCCAGGATCTCTTCTGCTCTTACAAAATCTTTTTCTTTGATGAGTTCATCGGCAAGCCTCCCCAGGCTATTTCTAAAAGAGATCCCATTTTTTCTGGTTTCAGGGTCATGATATATATCTCCATCAGAGTTTTTCCAGGTCCACTTTTTAACATTCGCATACATGATATCTGTATTGATTCTACCCATATCCATAAAACTTCTATTCGCATTGGCGCTTTTAATGGGGACGAATTTATAAGCCAGGCCATCCAATTGTAAATAATCTTTTAACCAGATATACTCCTCGGCAGCCTGAGCTCCTCCTGTGAAATATAATGGTCTTTCCCAATTGTTATTGGCCAGAATATCCAGCATCAGAATTCTGTTCTTGATCAAGGCAGATTCAGAGATCTGTATATCGATATAAGGCTCGATCAGGGCAGAATCTTTTTCTGCCACAATACCATTTCGTAGTACAGCTTCTTTATCGACCATTATTCTCAACTTCGTGGTCGGATATACTTTTTCAGGATGTCCGTTCTCTTCAAAATCAATAAGCGTTCGGCTATCTTTACTTTGGATCCATTTCATAAAGAACTTGATATCCATCACCGAATCTTTAAACTGAGGAAAAGGATAGGGATAGTGATAGGCCACATCCAAAGAGCCTTCTTTATAGTCATTATGAGTTAATTGTGAAGGGATGGGGTCAGCCTTGTATGTTTTTCTTTTTTGTTGATCAATATACCAGTCTTTAGCGAAAAGACTCGTATTGATTAGTTTGATATCGGTTCTGTAATCTTCTACTTCCTGCATATACCATAGCGGGAAAGTGTCATTATCCCCAATAGTAAACATAATGGCGTTTTCCTGACAGGAATCCAAATAGGATTTGGCATTAACCCAGGTCGAATATTTTCCTGACCGGTCATGATCGTCCCAGTTTTCTTTGGCCATAAGCACCGGAACTGCCAAAAGACAGATAGCCGTTAAGGCAGTTGGCAATAGAGCTGACGTAATCTTGTTCTTAAACTTTTCATATAGTGCCAAAACTCCAAATCCTATCCAAATCGCAAAGACATAAAAAGAACCTACGACGGCATAATCTCTTTCTCGAGGTTCAAAAGGTTTCGGATTGGTATAGAAAATGATGGCCAGTCCTGTAAATGCGAAGAACAGCAGGAGGATATAAAAATTATTCATATCTCTTTTGATATGAAATAAAAGCCCAATAATTCCAAGTATGAGCGGCAAGAAATAATATTTATTTCTTCCTTTATTTTCAGTAACCTCAGAAGGAAGGTTCTTTTGAGAGCCTAGTCTGATTTCATCGATAGGGTCAATTCCGCTTAACCAATTACCATTATTGTCAAGATTTCCCTGAATATCATTTTGTCTACCAGTAAAATTCCACATAAAATAACGGCCATACATATAGCCAAATTGGTAAGTGATCATAAAACTGATATTCTCACCAAACGTCGGACGTCTTTTTGACCTTTGAGAAATCCCAGCAATTGCCTTATAGTTTTGCACTACTGAAGCAGATGGATCAACCATTCTTGGGATAAAACCTTTATGTTTACTGCTGTAATTTGGCAAGGCATTTTTGTAATTGTTTACAATCACATATTTGCCGGCTTTTTCATCTTTTTCGTATTTAGGTTTGGCATCTCGATATGGATTTGCCTTATCTCTTTCACCAGTTTGTGAATAATAGGAGCCATAGAAAACATTCGCATCTCCATATTGCTCTCTATTGTAATAGGCAAGTAGTTCTCTTGCACTTGAAGGATTATTTTCATTGATCGTTGTATCAGCATTTGCACGGATAGGGAGCATCAACCAAGAAGAAAAGCCGATCATGATAAATAATACTGAT
>CBDULU010000307.1:0-3111 GCA_965368155.1 uncultured Flavobacteriaceae bacterium | reverse complement strand
AACCCAGCTCATCCTATCAATTCATCTAACTTTAAACCTCACTCAGCTCTTCGATCAATTCACTGCATCCGCCATTCTTGATATAATCCGTATGCTCTTTGACAGAATTAAATTGAGTTTGACTGATGTCCTTGCACAGGTATTTTTCATCTGTAAAAACTTTAAAAGCCCTCATCAGTTCTTTTGCCTTCGGATCTTTAGTTGACGATTTTGACTCATGTTCGCGGCACCATTTCAGCGCATTCATCCAAAGTGCGGCACTCAGCGCTCCGCAACCACTTCCACTTAAACCAAGGCCTCCTGCAAATCCTGCCACCATGACCATCTCTTTTTCAGAGGCGCCCATTCTTTGGGCTACCTCAGTGGCGCAACTTACGGCATGTTCAAAATCAAAAGGTTTGTCTTGTATGGCTTTTTTTGCTTTGTTCACTGCTTCAGGAGCCCAATCTTCAGCCAATTGAAAACAATGTAAGAAATGTCCACTGAACATATATTTGACAAAACTTAGCTTGCTCTCAAAATCACAGTGGGTAATTTCCCGGCATTGTGTAGTACTTTCATGAGTTTCAAAGGAGTCCATCAAAATTTTGGTAGCTTCTATAGATACGGCTATAGCCTGCGATCTATGCGCACAAACCTTATAAGCCTCTGCTCCTACAGCAAGTGATGCCCCCCAAAGCATACCGCATTGATATCCTTTCTTCATGATACCTCCGGCGAGTAAATCTGAAGCACGTTCTTCGGTTTCCATCGATGTACCGAATTCGCGATTTAAAAGATAAAAAAAAGTGCGTGAACAAGTACCTAATTTCCTAAATACCTGTTTGGCATCCTTGACCAAAACCTCCGATTGCTTATCCTTTGTACTCATGGTAAATGATTTATAATTTCATTCAATGAAATTATAAATCAAATAAGATTCAAGCAATGATTTTCATCAAGCTATGCATTGATTCTGATTAGAATCATTCGTAAAAAGTTACTTTTCCTGTGGCTACATCATACATGGCGCCAACGATAACTATTTCGCCATTTCTTTCCATTTCAGCCAGAACTTCACTACCCGATCTGATACCTTCAATAGAAAAATCTACATTTTTTGCCGCCACCTCATTGACAAAATCAATATTGGCTGAAGTTCGCTCAGCAATATTTGTAGGATGAACAACTGCGTTTACAGCTGGCTTAATTTTATTCAACATACCCGTCAACTTACCTAATTCGGCCCCGTCACAGGCACCTTTTACAGCTCCGCAAGAGGTGTGCCCTAAGACTACCACAACTTTTGACCCTGCCAATTTACAAGCAAATTCCATACTTCCAAGAATATCATCATTGATGAAATTTCCTGCAATTCTTACACTGAATAAATCACCTATTCCTTGATCAAACACCATTTCAACGGGAATACGAGAATCGATACAACTCAATACCGTTGCAAATGGAAATTGCCCCTGGGTTGTATCTTTAACCTGCTCCAGCAAATCTCTGTCTGCACTGAAACTATTTTGAAACCTTATATTACCCTCTTTTAAAGCTTCAATCGACTTTTCTGGAGTCATCAATGCTTGCGTCTCTTTAGTATGTGCTTTCATTTACTTGGATTTGATTTAGTTTAACTTGCCTTTCGCTTATCGTTGAAAAATTTAAAAAAGCTTTCGGGATTCTCCACTATGCCCTTTTGAGACACTAATTTAATGGAAATATTTCTTTCCTCCGCCTTTAAAATAAAATCATCTAAAATTTCTACAATATCATTGTCCAAATATTTGGTATTGGTTACATCCAGTTCAAAATTTGTATCATGAGGTAAACGATCCAGTTCCTTTAAAATCGCCCCCTTATTAAAAAAGGTCACTTCTTCTGCCAAGGTCATTTTTACCAATCCTTTGTGCATATCTTCACCTTCTTTGTGTAAAAAGTGTGAATTCTGGTAACTCTTAAAGAGGATCACAATAATACCGACCAATAGGCCCAGACCTATTCCTACAAGTAAATCTGTAAATATGATACCCAACACGGTTACTATAAAAGGAACAAACTGTTTCCAGCCAAGATTGTACATCGTTTTAAACAAACCTGGTTTGGCCAGTTTAAATCCAACCACCAATAAGATAGCTGCCAGCACAGACAATGGGATCATGTTGAGTAAGTTTGGGATCAGGATTACCGATATCAATAAAAAGAAACCGTGAATAATGGCAGACATTTTCGTTCTACCCCCCGATTGAATATTTGCTGAACTTCTTACAATTACCTGTGTAATGGGCAAGCCACCGATAAGGCCTGAAATCACATTACCAGCTCCCTGAGCCAAAAGCTCTCTATTTGTAGGGGTTACATTCTTATGCGGATCTAGTTTATCTGTAGCTTCCACACACAACAAGGTTTCCAAACTCGCTACCAGCGCAATGGTAAAAGCAACCACCCAAACTTCAAGATTTGTTATCGCTGCGAAATTAGGAAAACTGAACTGAGACAAGAATGATGAAAAGTCTTCTGGCACCGGAACACTTACCAAATGTGTTGAAGAAATCCCAAGTGTGCTATTTGAACCCGTCGCAACAAAAAATACGATTCCGGCAACTACTGCCACTAATGGGCCTTGAATCACCTGAAATATTTTAGCTTTTTTAGCCAATACATTTTCCCATAGCAACAAAATAGCCAGACCGATGAGTCCGATCAGTGCCGAACCTGGTTGGATAGAATTTATAGAGTTAATTATTTCAGAAAAAGTGTTTTGTCCGTCTACTTGAAAAAATGCGAAATCACCTTCCGGATCTGCATCATATCCAATAAAATGGGGAATCTGCTTTAAAATAATAATGATTCCAATACCTGTAAGCATCCCTTTAATGACTGAAGACGGAAAATAATATCCGATTACTCCAGCTCTTAAAAACCCAAAAATCAATTGAATGATACCTCCAAGTACAACAGCGACCAAAAAATTTTCAAAACCACCAAGCGTACCTATAGAAGTCAGTACAATGGCTGCTAGTCCTGCAGCAGGTCCGCTCACTCCAATCTTGGAACCACTTAATGCACCAACACCTATTCCACCTATGATACCGGCTATCAAACCAGAAAAAAGTGGAGCTCCACTAG
>CBDULU010000306.1:0-3117 GCA_965368155.1 uncultured Flavobacteriaceae bacterium | reverse complement strand
TATAGGTCTCTTCTGAAACTTGGTATACTGTCTCCCAATTCATTGTTTAAGCTACCCTGTAAATGATGCCCAGGAACTGCTTCGTGCACTGTCAAGGCAGGTAAAGTATATAGTGTTCTGCTAGGCAGGTCATACG
Organism: uncultured Flavobacteriaceae bacterium; assembly: GCA_965368155.1. GTDB lineage: Bacteria > Bacteroidota > Bacteroidia > Flavobacteriales > Flavobacteriaceae > Lutimonas. The sequence continues at coordinate 2,981 of CBDULU010000306.1, read as the reverse complement.
TATTCACCCAATAATATCCAGGCTCATTTTCTTCTCTTGATCCAACATATCTTCCGGCAGTATATTTTGGCGCAATAGCGTCCGGAACCGGCGCTACTCCATAGGGCTTTCTTGGTAAAGTTATAAAAAACCTGGGTAGCTGCTCATCTGCTCTTTTCGCCATATCCCTTGCGATCATCATCAATTCCCTTCCTGATTTTGCATAAAACTGCTCGTCTGTTCTGAGAAAAAGTAAAAAGTCATCAAAGGAACCTTCAAACCCCAATTCATCTATGATCTTTTGCATCTCTCCTCGTATCCTTTTCACTTCACTAAGGCCTATTTCATGAATATCCTTGGCTGTATATTGTGTACTTGTCGTATAAAAATTAATCCGATTTTGATAAAATGACGCTCCGTCAGGTGTTGCGGAAACACCGAGTGTCTTTCTGGTATTTGGAAAATAGTTTTCTTCAAAAAAGGTTTTAATCCTTTTAAATTGTGGCGTAACAGATTGCTCAATAGCATTTTCTGCTGCCGTAAGAACTGAATCTTTTTGCTGCTGACTGAGATCATTTGGTAAGTTCTTAAAAGGGCCGTAGAAATACGAATCTTTAAAATCTTCCACCAAATGCATATCATAGGTGCTCTCATAACCTTTAAATATAACCCTTGGCTGAGAAACCCCCTTTTTCAAACCCTTATCGATCAAAAAGAAATATTCATCAACGTGCCTTGGTATGTCATTCAACACATTTAGATATTTCTTCGTCTGTTCGTAATCCTTTAAGGGCCTTACCCTGTACACTAAACTGCTGTGAAATCCTGAATCAGACAACAGAGGATTCAGGTACATTTCAAAATCATTATAATCAACCTTATCCTGTAATCTAAATTTCAAAAGTTCATACGAAATCATTTCTGATTCTGAGAACTGAAGTGTATCCAGTTGATTTAATTCATTGATACAGCCAGAGGCAAAATCGGCTTCAGCTTGAAAATAAGCCTCATTGAACAAACCAAGAGGGAAATCTTCCCTTTCAAAACCTTTGTGATCCTGGACCTTTTCAATGATCCCGGCTAATAAATCAGAATTCTTATTCTTACCTGACTCACAAGCAGATAAAAAGAATAGGGCAAAAACGAATAGGATGATTTTTACATTCATAAACTTATAAGGTTTCAGTGCTTAATTGATTGTTAACAAATCTTACGATACCAAGTGGATTCTCATTTTTCAAAGCTGCAGGTAATAATTCATTTGGCCAGTCCTGATAACTAAATGGTCTGACCCATCTTTTGATAGAATTGATACCAACAGCTGTAAATCTGCTATCGGTCGAAGCCGGATAAGGCCCTCCATGCACCATTGATGGGCAAACTTCAACCCCTGTTGGTACGCCATTGAAAATGATCCTTCCCACCCTGTTCCTAAGCGCCTCAACAACTCCTGGATAATCTTTGGCTTCATTACTTTCTGCGATAAGGGTTCCCGTGAGCTGGCCTTCAAGTTTTAAAATGATGGCTTCAAGTTGTGCTTTATCCTGACATTGAACTACCATGGTAAAGGGGCCAAAAACTTCCTGATGCAAAGTTGGGTTATCTAAAAATACAGCTCCTTCAACAGTTGTAACAGCTTGACGGGCCACATTGTCGCCAATAGCCTGCTCATATTCTGAGACCAATTGCAAACCTTTTTGCTCAAGGGCTTTTCCTTTATTTTTATTATAGGCACCTATAATGTTAGGATGCAACATACAACCTGGTTCTATTAATACGATCTCTTCAGACAGCGTTTTTATAAACTGATCGAGTGCTGCTCCCTGTATCCCGAAAAGCAAGCCTGGATTGGTACAAAATTGTCCTGTTCCAAGTGTCACTGAACCCGCATAGGTTTTAGCCAGTGCCCCACCTCTTTCTTTCAAAGCTTCGGGAAGAAATACAACAGGATTTACACTACCCATTTCTGCAAAAACAGGGATAGGTTCTTCTCTTTTAGCAGCAAGATCATATAATGCTCTACCTCCTCTAATACTACCTGTAAAACCAACTGCCTTTACCTTTGGATGCTGCACTAGTTGCACGCCTACTTCTATCCCACTACTGTTTAGATTCGAGAAAACGCCCTCAGGCATTCCTGTTCTTTCTGCAGCTTTAATGATGGCTGAAGCTACTAATTCACCTGTTCCGGCATGCATTGGATGTGATTTTACAATTACCGGGCACCCAGCGGCTAAAGCTGCTGCCGTATCTCCACCTGCTGTTGAATAGGCCAAAGGGAAATTACTCGCTCCAAAAACCACAACAGGCCCAAGAGGTATCATCATTTTTCTAATATCCGGTTTTGGGATAGGGGCTCGATCAGGCTGAGCCGTGTCAATATGTGCATCTACCCAATCTCCTTTTTTAACAAGTTCGGCAAAGCTTCTGAGCTGAAACATCGTTCTGCCTCTTTCTCCCATAGCTCTTCCCTGAGGCAAGCCGGATTCTAAGCAATAAGTATTGATCAATTCATCTCCCAAAGCCTCAATTTCATCGGCAATGGCATGTAGGAAGTCACTTTTTCTTTCTCCTGAATAATCCTGATAGCAGGTAAATGCCTTCCATGCCAAAGCAACTGCCTTATCGATCTCTTCTGATGATGCCTCATAAAATTGAGGCTCATTTTCTATGTTGCTAACCGGATTAAAGGTGCTAAATATTTTACTCCCTGCTGCGCTTCTTTCAGCACCAATATAGTTTTTTCCTGTAATCATATGTTGTTCCTCTTTTTTATGTTACCAGCTGAAACACCGGCTTTTTTGAAATTGTATATTCTTAAATAAGACCCTATATCTGATGAATCATTTGATTGGATTCAAAAACAACAGGGCGCATCTATGGAATTTTATAGATTTTTATAATCCGGCAATAAGGGCCTGTTTTTTATCGCCTCATCAATAATGGCCAATACTTTTTTTCTTTCATCGCCAGCCAATGGCAATCTGGGTTCTCTAACATTC
>CBDULU010000305.1:0-3118 GCA_965368155.1 uncultured Flavobacteriaceae bacterium | reverse complement strand
TAGCTAAACAAAAATAATTGTTTAACTATTTTAACAAAACTTTAAACAAAAAAATCATTATGCATGTGAATTCGCATGTATCTTTGACTAAACTAAAAAACATATATCCCATGAAAACTATTAAAAACTTAATGAAATTTACATTTGGAGTGTTATTATTAACTTCAACTGTTGCATTTGCAAACAACAACGATCCAATCAAGAAAAGTAATGGAGAAACATCCTCAGAACTAAGAGGAAAGGAAGCTGCTACTATTGTAGGCGTGGCTGCTTCAAATGAAAACTTTAGCACTTTAGTTGCCGCAGTTAAAGCAGCTGATTTGGTAAGTACTTTGAATTCAGAAGGACCTTTTACTGTTTTTGCACCAACAAATGAGGCCTTTTCAAAATTGCCTGCTGGTACAGTTGAAACTTTGTTAAAAACTGAAAACAAAGGGACATTGACATCAATTTTAACCTATCATGTTGTGGCCGGTAAATTTATGGCTTCTGATGTTGTGAAAGCGATCAAAGACAACAATGGTAAATTTGTAATCACAACTGTGAATGGTGAAAAATTAACCGCACACATTATGGATGGAAATGTGATGTTGATGGATGCCAAAGGTAATTCTTCAACTATTATTCTAACTGACGTCGACGCGAGCAATGGAGTGATTCATGCTATCGATACAGTAGTGATGCCTTAATTAATTTCTAGGAACTGATTGTATTCGATGTTGACTGCTAGAGCGCAAGGTCTGATTAAAAGTTTCAATGAAAGGAAAATGCAAGTAAAGAAACTGTAGATCAATTGAATAAGAATCAGTTCTTTTTATAAAAGCTTCGGTTATTCCGGAGCTTTTTTTTGTGCCTAAAATGGATTTTATAAGTAAGATATAAAAGAAACTTACTGTTGAAATTCTTAGCTAAAGAGTAGTTTCAACATTTCTGCTTGGAAGAAGTTTTTTTCCTTTGCTTTTTTCAACTCTGTTTTCAATTACGTTTAGGAGTTTTTTAACCATATCAGCCGTGGTGACGTGTTTACGTATCATTTAATATCAGTTTAGGGGGTTTTGTAATTTATGATGTAAATGTAAGGCCAAAATCTAAAGAAATATTAAAGATGTACTAGCTTGGTGAAGATTAACAATTCCTTAATATTCCTGCAGATTGGTGTATGATCACCCAATCTCATTATAAGGCTTATTAATGATTAAAATCGGAATCGATTTTTAACCCCTCAGTTTTATACATCTTAGAAAATACTTTCTGAAATAAATAGATTTTCATTCAAATTTTAACAAGAGCTTTTATCACTTTTTCATGTTTCAGGAAGCCTGGAATGTTCAAAAGGAATTGCATAAGGCTTCGCTTTCCACTAGATTCTACTTTGATAGGTGTAAAGATCGTAATAACGGCCTTTTTGGTCCAGAAGTTCCTGATGTTTTCCACTTTCCACAATTTTACCCTCTTCGATCACCAGAATCTGGTCGGCCTGTTGAATGGTACTCAATCTGTGTGCAATCACAAAAGTAGTTCTGTCGTTCATTAGTGATTGCAAACTTTTTTGAATGAAAGTTTCGCTTTCAGTATCCAGATTTGACGTGGCTTCATCAAGAATGATCACCTTAGGGTTTGCTAAAAGTGCCCTTGCTATAGAAATCCGCTGCCTTTGACCGCCGGAAAGTTTAACCCCGCGTTCACCTATCACAGTCTCAAGACCTTCATCAAAACGATCAGTGAATTCATGTACATACGCTCCTTTAACAGCCTCCATTAATTCTTCTTCGCTGGCATCTGGCCGCGGAAACAATATGTTTTCCCTGATAGTTCCCTCATATAAAAAATCGTCTTGAAGTACCACACCAAGATGAGTTCTATAACTGTTGAGATTAACTTTTGAAAGATCTATTCCATCTAATGTCACCTTTCCTTGATTAGGATTTAGAAAAGTCGCCGCAAGACCAGCGATGGTTGACTTCCCCGAACCTGAAGAGCCAACAAGTGCAGTGACGCTTCCTGCCGGTGCTGAAAATGAGATATCATGCAATACTTGCTTTCCTTTTTCATAACTAAAGGAAACTTTATCAAAAAGGATGTCGCCTTTTACTTCTTCAATTAACAGTGTCCGTTTCTCAGGGTCATCTTCTTCTTCCATATCCATCAATTCCTGCGTCCTGTCCAATCCCGCCATGGCTTCTGTTAGTTGGCTTCCTATATTACTCATCTGAACGATCGGTGCGATCATAAAGCCAAGAAATAAAGTGAAGGAAACAAATTCACCATAAGTCATATCTCCATTCATGATAAAGTAGCCTCCCATTCCCATAATCCCTGCCGAGGCAAGACCCAACAATAGGGCAGAAGAACTGGTCATTAAGGCTGTGGCTGTAAGGCTCTTTTTTACATTGAGGAAGAGGCGTTCTACACCATCTTCAAAAGTACTTAATTCCTGAGCTTCTGCGTTAAATCCTTTGATGACTCGAATACCGTTCAAGGTTTCTGTCAATCTTCCAGTAACTTCAGCATTGATTTTTCCTCTTGCCCTAAAAATGGGTCGTATATAACCGAAGGCTTTTAAGGCAATAACCGCGAAGACAGCAACAGGGAGTAAAACAAAAAGGGTCATTGTGGCGTTGATCTTTATCAGTATGATCAAGGAAATAATTGAAGTTAAGGATCCGCCAATTAATTGAACCAACCCTGTACCTACAAGGTTTCTTACGCCTTCCACATCGGTCATCACTCTTGAAACAAGGGCTCCTGATTTATTGTTGTCAAAGAAACTGATAGGTAAGGTTAATAGTTTCTTCTGCACCTTGGCTCTTAACAGAGAAATAAGATGCTGAGCTTCTACACTTAGTAACCTGGTGAGTGAAAATGAACTTACCGCCTGTATCACAATCGAAATAACTACTACAACCAGAAGTATCGACAAGGCTTTCATGTCCTGAGAAGGGATAATGTCGTCTATAAGGTTCTTTGTAGCATAAGGCAAGACCAATCCTGCCAAACTTTTTAAGATGATCAGTATCAAACCGACTAATACAATCTTTTTACGAGGCCAGATAAACTCTTTAAAGGCCCAAGCGAAGGAAACTTTGTTTTTACTCATGGCTATGAGTCTTCTAATATC
>CBDULU010000304.1:0-3141 GCA_965368155.1 uncultured Flavobacteriaceae bacterium | reverse complement strand
CAGCGTCTTTAACTGACTTACCAACAAAAGGTGCCGACCTGGATAAGATCATAGCTACCATGGTTAGTTTACCACTCTCAAACTCGTGAGTTTCGTTAAAAGTCATTTTTTCAAGAAGTAACTTGATCTCATTTGTGGCCAGTTCTTCAGTCGAGATCAGTTCATCAATCCCTAATTCGGCAAAATTAATTTTCTCTTTATTGTCTGTGAACTCAGAATTACTGATTCTGGCAATAGTCTTTTTGACTCCAAGTTTTTTAGAGATCACACAGGCTGTGATATTTGTTGTTTCTGAGGAAGTTACTGCAATAAAAAGATCAGAATTTTCAACATTGGCATCTTTTAAGGCCTGAATTGAGGTAGCATCTTGTTGCAAGGTCTTGATATCTAATTTGGAATCAGCATAAAGTAACCTGTCTTTATCCCGATCGATAAGAATGATCTCATGCGATTCAAAGGAAAGAAGTTTAGATAAGTGAAATCCAACCTCTCCGGCCCCGGCAATAATTATTTTCATTTATATTTTATTGATTGAACAATTCAATAAACAGAACAAACAACTTAAAATTCATCATATTGAATATGCAAATGTATCATATTTCTTTTATATCAAAGGGTTGATCTTAGGACAAAAATGACATAAACTGAGAAAAGATATGATCATAAAAGATTGGAGTGAAAATGATCGCCCAAGAGAGAAATTATTTTTGAAAGGACGCATGGTTCTGTCAGAAGCTGAGCTATTGGCGATTTTGATAGGATCAGGAAATAAAAAGGATTCAGCTCTGGGAATTTCCAGAAAGGTTTTGTCCGAAGCAAAGAATAATCTGGCAGTCCTGTCTCGATTTAGTGTTCAACATCTCATGAAGGTAAGAGGAATCGGAAAGGCCAAAGCAGCTGTCATTATTGCAGCAATGGAATTGGGAAGAAGGCGAAGAGGCGCAAATAACTTTGAAAAGACAAAGTTGAGTAGTTCCAGAACAGTCTTTGAATTGATGCAGCCAATAATCGGAGAACTTGACCACGAAGAATTTTGGATAATTTTGCTCAACAATGCAAACAAAATGGAGTACAAATGGAAATTGAGTGTTGGGGGGATTACGGCTGCCCTGGTGGATGTACGGCTTATTTATAAAAAAGCCATAGAAAGAGGAGCCACAAGTATGATCCTTTGTCATAACCATCCTTCCGGAAACCTTGTACCGAGTCAATCGGATATCATGTTGACAAAAAAAGTGATCAAAGGAGGGGCTATACTGGATATCAAAGTGCTTGATCACATCATTGTTGCCGAACAGGGTTATTACAGTTTTGCAGATGAGGGAAATCTATAAGTGCAGCGCTATTTGCAGTAAAATCAAGTTTCAAGTTTCTTTTCAATAAAGAGATTTTATAATACGCTTTATAAAGTTTACATTTGGGTTGACAAACTCACCGAACATGCTCTTAGTATATACCCATAAGATCACACCAAGGTTAACATATACCTTTAGACACATATTCGTAAGAATTTTGCATGTTGAGGTAAAATTCACCACAAAAATTGAGGAATTCATAGCGCATGACGGCCTGAAGTTTTCATATACCAAACAGCCTTTAGGGAGTGAATTGTTTGTTAAATGTAATGACCTCTTATTTACCCAAGGGATTGATTATTTAGATATCAACCTGGTGACTTGGGGCGAAATTCCGTGCTTTTTTCAAACGAATTTCTCCGCAGAGGTGCCCTGTGATCTTTTCGCAGCCAGTTTTTATTTGATCAGTCGTTATGAAGAATACCTACCCCATGTGAAAGATCAGTTTGAGCGCTTTCCTGCCTCAGAAAGTTTAGCCTATCAGCATAAATTTTTGGACCAACCGATCATAGACATTTGGGCCTATAAATTCAGGGATGTATTAAGCTCACATTTTAAAGATTTTCAGGAAGAACTCAGAAGTAAGAAAAGGAAGTTCAATTATATTTCAACCATTGATATAGACAATGCTTATCAGTTCAAGCATAAAGGGTTTACGCGAAGTGTGGGGGGAATTTTAAAGGACATTAGCCAATTTAATATTAGAAATGTCTGGTTGCGTTTTCTTGTACTCTTTGGCATTCGACGTGATCCGTTTGATATGTATAAAAGATTGCTGTTGATGAAGAAAAAGTACAAGGTCAAAACCATATTTTTCTTTTTACTTGGTGATTACAGTACTTTTGATAAGAACATTTCACCAGGAAACACAAATTATAAATTGTTGATAAAAAACATAGCAGACTATGCTGAAGTAGGTATTCATCCATCCTATTTTAGTATGAAGAATGACTTGAAAACCAAAAAAGAGAAGGGGATTCTTGAAAGCATAGTCAATTTTCCAATTACGCGTTCAAGACAACATTACCTGAGAATAGAGCTACCAGAAACCTATCAGAATCTGGTTGATCTTGAAATTAAAGAGGAATATTCAATGGGATATGCCTCTCACTATGGATTCAGGGCAAGTACCTGTACCCCTTTCTATTTTTATGATCTTGATTTTGAAATTCAGACACCTTTGAAAGTATTTCCCTTTGCAGCGATGGATGCAACCTTAAAAGATTATTTAAATTTCACACCAAAGAGAGCTTTTAATACCATCATAAAGTTGGCAAAAGAGGTTAGAAAAGTGGACGGCACACTCATCACTATTTTTCATAATGAATCCGTTAGTGGATCAGGAAGGTGGAGAGGCTGGGGAAGGCTTTATGAAAGCCTTTTGATCGAATTAAATAAGGTCTTGTGATATTGAATATATGAGCTTGTTACAAATTGCCTTTTACAGTTTTTATATTCTTTACATCTTATGATCACATTTGTTCCATATCACAAAATTGACAGAACAAAATATGATTATTGCATTAGTCATTCCAAAGCATACAGAATATATGCTTTAAGCTGGTACCTTGACTGTGTAGCAGACCGCTGGGATGTATTGATTGAAGGAGATTATGACTCGGTAATGCCTCTTCCCCGAAAAACCAAATATGGAATTCACTATGTCTATACGCCCTCCTGGGTGCAACAATTAGGGCTGTTCTCATTACATAAAACTTCTGAGAAAACGCAGTATGAATTTTTAAAAAGTATCTCCAAAAAGTTTCTTTGGATAGATTATCATTTG
>CBDULU010000303.1:0-3145 GCA_965368155.1 uncultured Flavobacteriaceae bacterium | reverse complement strand
GTATACCTTTATATGGGATGATTCTGAGGAGGTTGCTGAAAGGATTGCCCAGAAAAATGATGTCTTTATAAGATTCAAATGGGAGGAAGATGAAGACGAGGGTACTTATTTTGAATTGAGAATTGAAGTTGATGATCTTACAAAAGATGTTTCTCTTTTGGTCGTCGATTTTGCGGAAGAAGATGAAGTGGAAGAATCTAAAATGTTTTGGGAAAACCAGATAGCAGAATTAAAACACGTTATCGGAGGATAATACAACTTATATATAATAGAAAAGCCTTGATTTATCAAGGCTTTTTTTATTTTTGCATTTTTAACAAGTGATTTTATGATCAATCAAAATGGTAGTTTAAGGTCTGGAGAAGATTTTAAATTAAGTGTGGATAACAGAGCCTTTAAGTATGGTGATGGTATTTTTGATACTTTAAAATTTAAAGGTGGTGATCTTTGTTTTTTGGAGGACCATTATTTTAGGTTGATGTCATCGATGCGTATGTTGAGAATGAGAATTCCAATGGATTTTACACTTGACTATTACGAAAAGCAGATCAGGTTGACTCTTGAAGCAAACAATTTAGATCAGCAAGGAAGGGTCAGGGTAAATGTATTCAGGCAGGATGGCGGATTATACACGCCTCTGTCTAACGAAATAGATTTCCTTATTGAAGCAACTGCCTTACCAACGATTTCTGATGATGTAATTGAAATAGAGTTATTTAAAGATTTTCCCTTGGCATCTGGATTATTATCTACCATTAAAACCAACAACAGGATGGTCAATATTTTGGGTAGTATTTTTGCCAAAGAAAATGACTATCAGAATTGTATTTTGATCAATGAAAAGAAAGAATTGGTAGAAGCTTTAAACGCGAATGTTTTTCTGGTTAAAGGAAATGAAATTTTAACCCCTGCACTTGATTCTGGATGCATCAACGGAATTATCAGAAAAAAGCTAATTGAACTACTTAAAAAGGAGACCAAATATGAGGTTGTGGAACTGAGTATTTCGCCTTTCGATCTATTAAAAGTGGATGAAGTTTTTTTGACAAATTCCATCAATGAAATACAATCGGTAGATCGCTACAGAAAAAAGAAATATGCTAAGGAAAAAACTCGGGAGATTAAGGCACTCTTTGACGATTCCATCAAAAAATAAATTAATTCAAACTTGGATCTTTTGGGGAGTTTGCCCAAAGCTGATAAATTCCACCAAATTTGAGTAATTCATTTTTCCAAAAGTTGCTAGGATTGATGGTAAACAAATTTTTAAATTTATTTTCAACGATCAACCAGGAAGTGGTTTCTAATTCTTCCTCTAATTGTTTTTGACTCCATCCAGAATAGCCTAAAAAGAAACGGATATCGTGTTTGGATAAAATATCATCTTTCAAAAGTGATTGGATAGCCTCAAAATCACCACCCCAAAAAATGCCATCTGCTATCTCGATACTGTCAGGAATCAATTCAGGTACCTTATGCACAAAATAGAGATTGTCTTCTGAGACGGGCCCTCCAAAATACACTTTTAAAGGAGACTCAATATCAGGAATAAGATCACTAATGGTATACGGGGAAGGTTTATTGAATATAAAACCAACTGAGCCGGTGTCATTGTGTTCTGTCAGTAAAACAACAGATCTGTTAAAAGAGCTATCACTCAAAATAGACGGTTCGGCCACGAGTAACTTGCCTTTTGTTGGTTTTAAAGTTGTCATAATAAAATAGTTGTGACTAAATGTACAAAAAATATGTATACAAAAAAACCCTCTTAAAAAAAGAGGGTTTACATATTTTGGTTTTTTTGAACTTGATTAGTTCACTGACTCTTTTAATTCAGACCCTGCTTTAAACTTAACAACTTTTCTTGCAGGTATTTTGATAGTAGCACCAGTTTGTGGGTTTCTTCCGTCTCTAGCAGCTCTTGCAGAAACTGAAAAAGAACCAAAACCTACTAATGATACTCTTCCTCCTGTCATTAATTCACCTGTGATGCTCTTCATCATAGCGTCTAAAGCTTTTCCAGCAGCAGCCTTCGAAATTCCAGCATTAACAGACATTGCTTCAATTAAATCTGATTTGTTCATAATTTAAAAATTTTAAAATTGGTTAAATATTCATTTTTTTGCCTTTCAATAGCAGAACAAATATAGATTTTATAAGGGTTCACGCAAGTTTTGGCCCTTAAAAACCCCCATATTGTTAATAATTAAGCTCAATTTGTTGATAAACCCAGTAAAATTTCACCAATTTCCTCCTAAGTCCCTATACACATTGTGTTTATAACAACTTGCAGCCCTCATGAAATTCATAACCATTGAGCAAACTGATCGCATCCATTCTTTTCTTTCCGGCCATTTTTAAATCTGTGATATCAAGAAAACCATTTTCAGCCGCAACGCGCATTTGCTTTTTTGAAATAAGAATACTTCCAGGAGCCATTTTATGTTCTTCAAGAACTATATGTCCCTTATAAATCTTGATCTCGGTTTCTTGGCCGTTATTCTGCAGCATTGTCCAGGCACCTGGATATGGGTTAAGTCCTCGAATCTGGTTATAGATTTTCTCTAAAGGCTGGTTCCATTGTATCCGGCAATTTTCCTTGTTTAATTTGGGAGCTGGATTGAAATCCCCTTCTTTTTGTTTGATGGGGTTGATGCTGCCTTTCTGAATCATTTCTACCGTTTCAACAACAGACTTGCTTCCTAGGTTCATGAGTATATCGTGAAGCTCACCAGCTGTCATGCTTTCAGAAATTTCTGTACTTTCCTGTTTGATGATGGCACCCGTATCAATATCCTCATTAATAAAGAAGGTAGTCACCCCCGTTTTTGTATCACCATTTATAATGGCCCAATTGATCGGGGCAGCTCCTCTGTAATTAGGTAATAAGGAGGCATGCAGATTAAATGTCCCCATTTTCGGCATGGCCCACACTTGCTTTGGGAGCATTCTAAACGCGACCACTACCTGAAGATCTGCCTGTAATGACTCTAATTTATTCAGGAATTCAGGATTTTTCAGATTGACAGGTTGTAAGATCTCAAGCCCATGGGAAAATGCATACTTCTTAACAGCAGACTCGTTCAGTTTCCTTCCTCTCCCGGCAGGTTTGTCAGGAGCTGTAATCACTCCTACAATATTATAA
>CBDULU010000302.1:0-3164 GCA_965368155.1 uncultured Flavobacteriaceae bacterium | reverse complement strand
ACAATACGGGTTGGTATCAAATATAAATATTGGTCAGTTACTTCCCAAAAGAGCCAATGTGAGCATTCCGATCAATTTCAGTTTTGGAGAAGAATTCAGAGATCCAAAATACGATCCAAGATTTCAAGATGTACTTTTTAAAAATGGAACCACTGACAGTGACCAGGCAAGAGATTACACACAACGAAAAAGTCTGAATTTCATTAATGTAAGAAAGAACAGGACTTCTATAAGCGGCAAACCTCGCTTTTATGACGTCGAAAACCTATCTGTTTCTTATCTATATAATGAAACCTATCACAGAGATTATAATATTCAAAAATTTATAGACCAAAAAGTCAGGGCATCTGCCAATTATACCCATAGTTTTGAACCCAAAATCATTGAACCTTTCAAATCATGGGGTCTGGTAAGTGACAAAGCCTATTTGCAATTTATCAAAGACTTTAATATTAGTCTGCTACCCTCTTCCTTTGCCATCAATTCAAATATTATCAGATCCTATAATGAGCAGTTGTCAAGGTCATTGGTTGCCGGACTCCCGGACCTACCATTGTTGCAGCAGCGCAATTTCATGTTTGACTGGGATTACCTGGTGGCTTACAACTTAACAAAATCACTTCAATTCTCTTTAAGGGCTCTTAACAACTATGTATATGATGAATTTGAACAGGATGAAGACATTCAACTCTATGATAATTTTTTTAAGATAGGACGACCAGATCATTATCATCAGACTTTTAACCTGACCTATAAAATACCCTTTGATAAATTTCCCGTGTTGAGCTTTATCAATGGAACCTACAACTACACTGCAGATTATGACTGGCAGGCACCGGCCTATACAATAATAGACGAAGTGGGTAACACCATTCAAAATGCCAATACGCACAATTTCACAGCAGATATGAGTATGGACCGACTCTATGATTATATCGGGCTTTCAAAATTATTTACCAAAAGAAAAACGGTCAATGCCACGCAAGATTCTCAAACTGGGGAAGTCCTTAAAGGGAAAAAGAGTCTGTCCACCGGGCAAAAAATAGGAAGAGTTGGTGTTGACATTCTTACTTCTGTCAAAAACATCAGACTTTCGTATACCGAAAACAATGGAACATTCTTACCGGGATATATCCCTGAATTTGGGTTCCTTGGTCAAAGCAATTTTTCTGGCTCTTTTGCCCCTACCCTGGGTTTTGTATTTGGTAGTCAGGCAGATATTTTAGATAAGGCACTTACAAATGGTTGGATGATCTCCAGAAATCCAGGTGATAATTTTTATGCCAGAAATTACAGCAGATCTCATTTTGATAAATTTGACTATTCAGCTAATGTCCAACTTACAAGAGACCTAGATATTGAATTATTTGGTAACAGAACTTATACGGAGAGTTTTAATCAGCAATTGGATGTTGTCAACGGAACCCTGGATGAAACTCCTAGAAACGGAGTAGGAAATTTTAGTATCTCACAGATCATGATAGGTGCTTCGTTTAAAAATGAAGGTGACGTTTTTCAAAAATTTAAGGATAACCGGGCCATCATTTCACAAAGACTGGCAGATGATACAGGTGGGAACATCAATGGATTTGGCGGCACCAATCAGGATGTAGTACTTCCGGCTTTCCTGGCTGCCTATACAGGAAAGAATGCGAGCTCTGTTCAATTAGGTGCTTTTAGAAAGACACCAGTACCCAATTGGAGGATCTCCTATAAGGGGCTGATGTCTATCCCATGGGTAAGGACGAATTTCAGAAGTTTTACTTTAGAACACAGTTATCGATCAGTTTATTCAATTCTCTCGTTTACCAACAACCTAAAGTATGATGAAAACAATCCTTACGAAGATGTGAATAGGGATATTGCTGGAAATTTCAACCCGAACAAGCTCTTTAATGGGGTCAATCTCATTGAAGAATTCTCTCCCTTGCTCAGAGTTGATTTTAAATTAAAAAACTCAATTTCAATGAGAGCAGCCTTTAACAAGGACAAGGCGCTGAATCTGAATTTCAACAATAATACTGTCACAGAGGTTTCGGGAGAAGAGCTGGTTCTTGGCATGGGATACAGGATCCAGAATGTTAAAATGAAGTTCAAATCAAAAAGCGGTGGGGGATCTACTACCTTTCAGGGTGATATCAATTTTAAGCTGGATGTAGGAATTCGTGAAAATCTTACCGTTGTCAGAGCTTATGGTATTGGAGATGAATTAGACAATGATCAGATCACTGGTGGTCAAAATCTTGTATCCTTTAAATTCCTTGCAGATTATTCTTTGAATAAAAATTTACTCGCCTCCTTTTTCTTTGACTATAATAATTCTAAATTTGCAATATCAACTACATATCCCAGAACTTCAATCAATGGGGGTATCAGTGTAAGATACATTATAGGTAATTAACTTAAAGTTTAAAAAATGAACATACCGGAAGAATTAAAATACACCAAAGATCACGAATGGGTAAAAATAGAAGGAGACGTTGCCACTATTGGAATCACGGATTTTGCTCAGGGTGAGCTTGGGGATATCGTTTATGTCGATGTCGAAACTGTCGACGAAACAATAGACCAAAATGAAGTTTTTGGAAGCGTGGAAGCAGTCAAAACAGTATCTGATCTGTTTATGCCACTCAGTGGTGAGATCATCGAATTCAACGAATCATTAGAAGATGCTCCTGAAAAAGTTAATTCAGATGCCTATGGGGAAGGATGGATGATCAAGATGAAAATTACTGATACAACAGAAATTGATAGTTTACTAGATGCTGCAGGATATAAAGAAATTATTGGAGCGTAATGCTCTGATACTTGCGATTCTGGCTACTGTTATTATTGGGGTATTGAGTTTGAGTGCAGTTCCTAAGTTAAATATAGGGCTTGGTATCAAATCTGGTGACAAATATTTACATTTTATTGCCTATTTTGGTCTGAGCACTTTATGGTATTTCGCGCTGAGGGATAGAATACAAAAAAAACTATTTAATTTTTTCGTACCTTTAGCTTTGATCTTTTATGGCATTATTCTTGAAGGACTACAAAGTGGCATAACAACTTATAGAACCGGCGATGTTTATGATGCCTTAGCCAATGCGATTGGCGTCATAGCAGGTTTGGTATTATTCAAAAGAATTATCAAATGGTATCGGACAATTTAAAAATTACTT
>CBDULU010000301.1:0-3173 GCA_965368155.1 uncultured Flavobacteriaceae bacterium | reverse complement strand
AACCTTCTATAGTGACTTTCCAAAGTTTTCCCGTGCTTGCTGCCCAGTTAGGATCACTGGCATACAAAGTACCATTGGGTGCAATGGCCAGATCGTTTGGTTGGTTCAGGTCAGGGTGATGTGCGTAAATACTAACTTCCTTGGAGCCTTTTGGGATAAGTAAAACATTGTGATTCACATAGTCAGCAATAAACATATTACCATCTTTGTCAAACCTTATGCCATTCCCGACACTAGCATTTGGAAGCCTCACAAAAAGTGATGCGTCGCCCTTTTCATCGACAATACCTATGGTTCCTTCGCTTTCAAAATTAACCGCATAGAGATTGCCGTTACTATCAACCGCAGGCCCCTCTATGCCTCCGGTAAAAAGATGCTCCTTTGTAAAATCTGTGCTGACATCCTCTTTTTCACAGGTTATAAAAAATAGCGACAAACTCAGTATTCCAATGGTTTTAAAAACGCTCATAATGAAGTAATTTGTTATTTTTCAATTAAATATTCGGCCAATCTAATCATATCCTTAGCGACTGCTAATTCTACGTCAAGATTTACGGTTGGATCTTCTTTCTGAGCGACTAGGTTCTTTAGCTCTTCTAATTCTTCCTTAGAAATACGAGTATTATCCAAAGCCTTTGCTCCCATTGCAGCGATCTCAGCTACTCTTTCCGCATAAGGGATAACTCGCGAGACCAAAGGAGCATGAGGCGCTATCGTCTTCAATTGTTCAGCAATGCCCTCCCATGTTTTGAAATATGTAGTGAGCTCTTCTTTAGCGGATGCGTCAGATTGATCGATATAAGCATCGACTAACTTTCTAAAGTTCCTAACAGATTTAGCATCAGCAGTACAGGCATCTGCAAACAAGGTAAAAGGAGAATAGGTCTTATACTCGGTGCCTCCTGCATTTCTCGAATAGATCTTAAAAGGTTCACTTATGGTAGTAAGCTGTCTTAAGCCATGCGTATCCTGATAATTTGCAATATTTCTCAAGATATATTCCTGGCTTTTAACATGTTGAATTCCTATCAATTCTAAAAACTGACTTATCGTATTCAATCTTTCAAACATATGGTCCACATCTCGTACTTCCTGAGCCGACCAAAATCTTTCGGCTATAGCTGCCGTTCTTGGCCATATACGTGAATCTACAGTAAGCGGTGTTACCAATTCGGCCCACATAGTGGCTTCACCTCCAAGGATTCTTTTGGCCTCGGCCTCCGTCAAGGCTACATCAGGCATTGGATCTACGAGGTAATGATCTTCCACCGAAAGCAAAAGATCAATATAATAACCGTTTGATAGTATGGTCTGGTAGCCGTTTTTAACAGCCTTAATCAATGACTCTCCGGGCTCCATACCTTCATTAACCCCTCTCCATGAATGAATTAAAGCTGATTTTGGCATATTGGGCGTCATGATTTCTTCCCATCCCATCAGTGATTTACCGTATTTGGCAAGGATCTTTTCAAGCCTGATGTTGAAATAAGTTTGTAATTCATGATTATCCTTTAACTTATTTTCTTTCATGAAATGTTGTATCTCAGGATTTTCATCCCAGTGCTTTCCTTCGTTCTCATCCCCACCAATGTGAAAATATGCATCTGGAAATAACGGGGCTACTTCCTTAAATAAAATATCTAAAAACTCATAGGTTTTCTCATTGGTCGGATCCAGTGTCGGATCAAAAATCCCGGCATAGCGTTCAAGACTGTATTCCATATCTTCTTTACTTCCCAATTCCGGGAAAGCAGTCAAAAATGCTGTTCCATGACCTGGAACATCAAATTCGGGTACTACCCTAATGCCTCGATCATCTGCGTATGTAACAATGTCTTTAATCTGATCCTGGGTATAATACTGACCATCAGAGGCCTTTTTATATAATTCAGGTAATGTTTTAGTTTCCACTCTAAATCCTTGATCATCAGATAAATGCCAATGAAATACATTAAGTTTAACCAATGCCATGGCATCTAAATTTCTTTTGACAACATCTATGGGCATAAAATGTCTTCCCACATCCATCATCAAGCCTCTCCATACGAATCTTGGCTCATCTTTGATCTCAACTCCTGCAAAGGCATATGCCCCGTCTTTAACTTTTATCAGTTGCAGTAAAGTAGACAAGCCATGCATAGCCCCAACGTCAGTTTTGGCATGTATTTCAATACCTGTATCTGTTACGGTCAAGGTATAGGACTCATCAATGCCCATAACTATATCTGCATTTGTATCGATATAAATATTTAAAGAGGCGCTTGAAGCGTCAATACCCTTGGCATTTGGGAAACCCTCTGTCACAAAAACACCTGACTTATCAGTCATGGAACGAATAAAACGGACGGCAGCTTTTGAAATTCTATCATACTGATCATGATCACCATGAATAAAAACACTGAAATCCTTTGTGATGCTGAAATCACTGGAACTGGCTTTTATTTCCTGTGGCCAGGGCATGAGATGAATTTCTTGCAGTAAAGCTTCCTGGGCCTGTAATTTGACGGATCCTATAACCAAAAGGAGGATCAAAAATAGTTTGTTATTCATATTGTTGCTATAATGATGATAATTATTCTTTGATAAAAAAAACCGCCAAAAGAGATTGCTCTCAACAAACTCCACAAGGCGGTTTAAAAAAATACTCAAATAAAATTTTAATAATGATACCTTTTAAAAGCTTCAAAGGCTGCATAATCAGCCATACCCAAGGCATGATATTTTTTAGCTGTTTCTTTATTTCTCTCTTCAGCACGCATCCAGAATTCTCGAGAATCATCTCCCTGGAACATAACCCCATCTTTTTGGGACTGGTGAAAGAAAATCGCTTGTTTTTTCTTTAATACCTGATCAGGACTCATTGGCACGGCCATTTCCACATCATGGATATCCCATTCATGCCATGCACCACGATACAACCAAACCCAGCAATCATCCATATAAGATTCTTTCTTCAGCTTCTCTAACGCCATAAATAAGGCATCCAAACACACCTTATGCGTTCCATGAGGATCAGCAAGATCTCCCGCAGCATAAATTTGGTGTGGCTTGATATCTGCAATGATATCACACATGATCTTAATATCTTGATCACTTAATTTATCCTTTTTCACCCTACCTGTTTCATAAAACGGTAGGTCTAGGAAATGAACTTGTTCATCAGGAATACCGAC
>CBDULU010000300.1:0-3187 GCA_965368155.1 uncultured Flavobacteriaceae bacterium | reverse complement strand
TGGATTTCTAAACGGACCTATTTCGGCAAGATTTGCAAATATGATCACAAGTGTTGGCTATAAAAGAATTCGTTACCTGCAACAACACTGCAATTATTTTCAGGATTTAGAGAATGAATATACTTTTTTATTAAATAGTCGTAAAGATCACGAGATTGATGGCAGGGTTCAAAAATGGAGTTTTGCTGCTTCCTGGTCAGAGACAGAGCGCATTTTGGAATCAGAAAACACCCTAGCTGTAATTAGTACTATTGAAGGCGCACATGTTTTTAATTCGGGTTTGAAGCCATATGGACATGTAACAGATGATGATGAAGTGTTAAATAATATCAAACGGATCAAAAAATGGAAATACCCTCCGGTTTTTATTACGCTCGCACATAATTTTAACAATGATCTATGTGGTCATGCCAGAAGCCTGGATCGATTAGGGCCACTGGTGAATCAATTTGAAAATTTAAACAATGGATTTTCTGATTTAGGACATAAAGTGGTTCGAGCCCTGCTAAATAAAGATGAAAAGGCCATATTTATAGATATTAAGCATATGAGCCTGACATCAAGGTTGGAGTATTTTTCTCTTGTTGAAAATGAATATGACAATAAGATACCTATTATTGTCAGCCATGGGGCCGTTACGGGTACCAGTCTTTCCGGTAAGCACAATGGCACTATCGACCCGTCACTATTTAGTGGGGATGACATTAATTTTTTTGACGAAGAAATTGTTGGAATAGCAAGAACAGAAGGTCTTTTCGCTTTGCAAATGGACGCAAATAGATTGGCAGCTAGACGAATCATAAAGAAATCTGTTTTTAATTTGGACAGCAAAGAGGCCTTAGGTCATTCAGCTTCGATCATCTGGCGTCAACTACAGCATATTGCAGAAGTATTGGATAAAGAAAAGCTTTATGCCTGGAATACGGCTTGTATTGGTAGTGATTTTGATGGCACTATCAATCCTCTTAATGGAGTATGGACAGCAGAATATCTGCCTTTATTGGCACAGGCTTTACTGTCAGAGGCGCAGTTGTTTTGTGAGAATAACAACAGTTTGACATTGGAGGATAATAAAAGAATTAGACCAGAAGAAATAGTAGAGAAATTTATTTATGGCAATACAATTGACTTTTTAAAAAAATATTATTGAACAACAGGCTAAAAAAAATGTAGCTGAAAGAATGCTAATAATCGCAGTTCAAAGCCATTCGATTTTATGCAAAATTGATTCAATACAATTCTCTTTTTATAGCCTTTAAAAAATGATTCATTAGATATCGGGAGCCAGTTTAACTGAAGCCTACGATAATTGCCAGGTGCAAAAGGTCTAATAATTAGTCTTATCTTTGCAAAATGCAAAAAACACCTCAATTAACAGATTGGTTGCCCACCACGAGAAGAGAAATGAAGATCAGAGGGTGGGAAGATCTTGACGTAATTATCTTTAGTGGAGACGCTTATGTAGATCATGCAGCTTTCGGGCCTGCAGCTTTGGGGCGTATATTAGAAAGCTACGGCCTTCGTGTAGCCATTGTACCTCAGCCTAATGTCAATGATAATTTACAGGATTTTGAAAAACTTGGTACGCCAAATTTGTTTTTTGCCGTAACATCGGGAGCCATGGATTCTATGGTTAGCAATTATACTGCTAACAAGCGAAGACGTGATAAGGATGCTTATACACCTAATGGTGATAAAGGTTTCAGACCAGATTATGCAACAACGGTATATAGCAAGATACTTAAGGAAAAGTTTCCGGATGTACCTGTGGTTATTGGTGGTATTGAAGCTTCATTACGACGTGTGACTCATTATGATTTTTGGAGCGATTCCTTAAAGCCAAATATCTTGGTTGATTCCAAGGCAGATCTGTTGGTTTACGGAATGGGTGAACAACCATTAAGGGAGCTAATAGGTCTTTTGAAAAAAGGTGTGCCATTCTCGGCCATTAAAACAATCAGGCAAACTGCTTTTTTACTGGAAGCAGATGAAAATTTGCCTAAAAATAAACAATGGGAGGATAAGGAAATTAGCTCTCATGAAGCATGTTTAAAGGATAAAAAAACTTTTGCTGCTAATTTTAAAACCATTGAGCAGGAGTCCAATAAAATTCAAGGAAGGAGAATTCTTCAGAAGGTGGGTCGTAAGACCTTAGTAATTAATCCGGTTTTTCCAACAATGACAGAAAAGGAAATTGATGCTTCCTATGATCTTCCTTTTACGAGATTACCTCACCCCAAGTATGATAAAAGAGGTCCGATTCCAGCCTACGAGATGATCAAGTTTTCGATCAATACACATCGAGGTTGTTTTGGAGGATGTAGTTTTTGCACCATATCAGCACATCAGGGCAAATTTATTGCCAGCAGGAGCCAGGAATCTGTTTTAAAAGAGGTTCAGGCCGTAACCGAAATGCCAGATTTCAAAGGCTATTTGTCTGATGTGGGAGGGCCTTCGGCCAATATGTATCAGATGAAAGGTAAAGTCCAGAGTATTTGCGATAGTTGTGTGGCGCCATCATGTATTTCACCGGTCATATGTCATAATCTTGATACCTCACATAAACCTATGACCGAGCTTTATCAGGCGATTGATAAGAATCCAAAAATTAAGAAATCATTTATTGGTAGTGGGATTCGATACGATATGCTTGTGCCTGAATTTAATAAGAATGCCGACCCGAAAGAGTTGGATGATTATACGGAAGAGGTGTTGACCAATCATGTTTCCGGGAGGCTTAAAGTAGCGCCGGAACATACCTCAGATCCGGTACTAAAGTTAATGAGAAAACCTTCATTTACCTATTTCCATAAGTTTAAGGAGACTTTTGATAAGATCAATTTGCGTAAAAAACTAAACCTTCAACTCATACCATATTTTATTTCAAATCATCCGGAAAGTCAATTGGAGGATATGGCAAACCTAGCAGCTGAAACTAAAGATATGGGATTTCAATTGGAGCAAGTCCAAGGATTTACACCTACTCCTATGACAGTTGCTACGGTTATTTATTATAGTGGTTACCATCCGTATACCTTAAAAAAGGCCTATGTACCTAAATCAAAAAAGGATAAAGACGAACAACATCGCTTCTTTTTTTGGTATAAAAAAGAAAATCAAAACTGGATCAGAAATACACTACAGAAAGTTGGCAGAACTGATCTTATGGAACGTTTGCTTCCAACGG
>CBDULU010000299.1:0-3187 GCA_965368155.1 uncultured Flavobacteriaceae bacterium | reverse complement strand
AGTGTATCGATGCCTGCCCCACGCAAGCCATTTTACCTAATAATACGGTTGACGGCAGTAAGTGTATATCCTATTTTACCATCGAATTAAAAGAAGAAATCCCTACGCAGTATAAAGAAAGCTTTAACGACTGGGCCTTTGGCTGCGATATTTGCCAGGATGTATGTCCTTGGAACAGGTTTTCCCTGCCGCATAAAGAAGAAAAGTTTCTCCCTGACGAAAGATTATTGCAATTCGAAAAGGACGATTGGGAAGAGATCACCGAAGATGTTTTTAAGGAAATATTTAAACGATCTGCAGTGAAAAGGACAAAATTCAGCGGATTCAAACGAAATATTGACTTTCTAAAAAAATAGAATTGGGCTTCCTTCTCTTGCCAAAAGAATTAACTTTGTGGGTCTAGTCATAAAATTCAAATAATGGGAGCCAAAATAAAAAAATCAGATGCTTTAGCATATCATCAATTTCCAACTCCAGGAAAGATCCAGGTCGTTCCTACGAAAAAGCATGCAACCCAAAGAGATCTCTCACTTGCTTATTCTCCCGGAGTCGCAGAACCGTGTTTAGAAATTGAGAAAAATCCCCAGCAAGTATATAATTATACATCCAAAGGCAATCTGGTTGCGGTCATATCAAATGGAACGGCAGTTTTGGGTCTTGGAGACATTGGCCCTCTGGCCTCTAAACCCGTAATGGAAGGTAAGGCTTTGTTGTTCAAAATATTTGCAGATATAGATGTTTTTGATATCGAAGTTGACACAAAGGATGTGGATAAATTTATAGAAACGGTTAAAAATATTGCACCAACCTTCGGAGGGATCAATCTTGAAGATATTAAGGCTCCCGAAGCTTTTGAAATTGAAAGACGGCTTAAAGAGGAACTGGATATTCCGGTGATGCATGACGATCAGCATGGAACTGCTATAATTTCTGCGGCAGCCTTAAAGAATGCCTTGGAAATAGCCAATAAGAAAGCTTCAGAAGTTAAGGTTGTTATTAACGGAGCAGGTGCTGCAGCCATATCCTGCACCCTTTTGTATAAAAAATTAGGTGTCCTCAAAGAAAATATTGTCATGTGTGACAGTAAGGGCGTTTTAAGAAGTGACCGTAAGGACCTCAACAAACAGAAAAAAGAATTTACCACTGACAGAGATCTTCACTCATTAGAAGATGCCATGAAAAATGCAGATGTTTTAATCGGTCTTTCTGTAGGAGATATCGTAAGTCCCGACATGCTGCTATCCATGGCAGAAAAACCCATAGTTTTTGCTCTTGCAAATCCTGATCCGGAAATCGGCTACCAGCTGGCCGTGGACACAAGAAATGACCTCATTATGGCAACAGGGAGGTCCGATCATCCCAATCAGGTCAATAACGTTTTAGGTTTCCCCTTTATTTTTAGAGGAGCCCTCGACGTGAGAGCCACAAAGATCAATGAGGAAATGAAAATGGCGGCAGTTCATGCCCTGGCCGATTTAGCAAAAGAAAGCGTTCCAGAGCAAGTGAATATTACCTATAATAAAAAGAACATCACTTTTGGCAGAGATTATATCATACCCAAACCTTTTGATCTAAGATTGATCAGTGAGGTTCCACCAGCCGTGGCCAAAGCGGCCATGGATTCAGGAGTGGCTCAAATGCCAATTAAAAACTGGGATGCATATCGGGAATCACTTGTTGAACGGTTAGGTGCCGGAAGCAAACTGATGAGACTTGTTACCAGCCGTGCAAAGTCCGATCCAAAAACAGTTATCTTTGCCGAAGCTGACCAACTAAGCGTCTTAAAAGCAGCACAAATAGCCTATGATGAAGGTATAGCGATCCCAATACTTCTGGGTGATAAGATGGCTATAGAAAGTTTGATGAAGGAAATACAGTTTGAGGCTGAGGTTTCGATCATTGACCCAAAATCAAAAGCTGAGGAAAAAAGAAGAAATGCTTTTGCTGAGATTTATTGGCAGAAAAAACAGCGAAAAGGAATGACCTTGCTCGAAGCCCAAAAATGGATGCGGGAACGCAATTATTTTGCCGCTATGATGGTCAATGAAAACCAAGCTGATGCACTTGTAACAGGTTATACTCGTAGCTACCCAACCGTTGCTAAACCGATGATAGATCTTATTGGAAAGATCAAAGGAATCAGGAAAATAGCTGCTACCAACCTTATGCTGACCGAAAAGGGACCTCTATTCCTTTCTGATACAGCGATGAATATCAATCCTAATGCAAAGGAATTGGCAGAAATTACTCGGATGACAGATAAAACCATGAAAATGTTTGGCGTTGTTCCGAATCTGGCAATGGTATCATTTTCAAATTTTGGTTCCTCTAAATCAGAGTCTGCGGTAAAAATGTCGGAGGCTGTAAGTTATCTTCATAAATATTTTCCCAATATCAATGTCGACGGTGAGCTTCAGGCCGACTTTGCCTTGAATGGAGAAATGAGAAACGAAAAATTTCCTTTTTCCAAACTTCAGGGAAAAAAAGTCAACGCGCTGATCTACCCGAATCTGGAATCGGCAAATATCAGTTACAAATTATTAAAAGAGATTCACTCTGCTGACTCCATTGGTCCTATTATCATGGGCTTACAAAAACCTGTGCATTTGATTCAACTTGGAGCTAGTGTGGATGAGATCGTTAATATGGTATGTATTGCAGTTGTCGATGCTCAGAGCAGAATAAAATAGACAAAAGCAAGGTCTGAACAGAGCGGTTCCAATTTCCTTGATAACTGGCCTTAAATGTTATTAAATTAAGTATAACATTTTCATTTAAAGTGCATAAAATTATTACATTTGACTCCATCGCGATTCAAAATTTATGATTACACAAATCCAAGGAAAAATGGTCGAGAAAAATCCCGACCATGTTGTTGTTGAATGTAATGGTTTAGGTTACCACGTCAATATTTCACTCCAAACTTTTTCAAATATTCCTGATCAGGAAAACCTAAAATTATATACTCATTTGGTGATAAGAGAAGATGCTCATATTCTTTTTGGCTTTTACAGTAAAACGGAAAGAGAAATATTTAAAATGCTTATTTCAGTTTCCGGAGTCGGGCCCAGTATAGCCATCACGATGTTGTCTTCAATGGACACTGGAGAAATTCAACAGGCCATTGGCAGCGAGGATGTATCTAAAATCCAGTCTGTAAAGGGAATAGGACTAAAAACTGCACAAC
>CBDULU010000298.1:0-3218 GCA_965368155.1 uncultured Flavobacteriaceae bacterium | reverse complement strand
GAAGAAGATGACGAAATTGATATAGGCTGTGCCGGAGGTATTGACATTACTGCAGTCAAAACCTATAAAGAAACAAGTAATAAGGAAGGTGTTCCTGCTTTTAAATTCGTCATCAAAGGATTACAGGGCGGTCACTCAGGAATGGATATCCATAAGGGGCTTGGCAATGCAAACAAGCTTGTGAATTCATTTTTACAAAGAGTTGAAAATATGGTACAAGTCGTCAGTATAGACGGCGGCGGGCTTCGAAATGCCATTCCTCGGGAAAGTACCGTAACGTTCTTATGCAAAACAGAAAATATTGAAGCATTAACAAAGGCATACCAGCACTATTTCGCTGAACTAAAATCGAATTATGCAGCAGTAGAACCAGATCTGTCATGCACTTTAGATAAAATTGAGGGAGAGTTTTCATCTATGGGTAAAAAGGAGCAAAAAGAAATGATTCTCGCCTTGGACAAGGCCATTAACGGGGTCTATAAAATGAGCGAAGAAATACCTGACCTTGTGGAAGCCTCAAACAATATTGCTCGTGTATCGGTCAAAAATGGACATATCAAAATTTTGTGCCTTACCAGGTCTTCAGTAGAGACAAGCAAGGAAGAAGTAGCAAATTCTTTAAAAGCTTCATTTGAAGATCAAGGATTTGAAGTAGCATTTTCAGGTGCCTATCCGGGTTGGAGCCCAAACAGAGATTCTGCCATTTTAAAAGTGCTTACCAGTATTTATAAAGACATCTTTAAAAGCGAGCCTGACGTGGTGGCCTGTCACGCAGGATTGGAATGCGGTATTTTAGGAACGCACTACCCCAATATGGATATGATCTCTTTCGGACCAACGATCAAAGGCGCACATTCTCCTGACGAAAGGGCAAGTATTTCTTCATCTGTAAGGTTTTGGAAATATTTACAGGAAATTTTGAAAAACATCCCCTTGAAGAAGGACTAAAATCTCTATCAAAAGAATAGCTTGGCACAGAGCTCAATGTTGATCACCATTTAATTTGTGGTTTTCCTATTTTTTGTAAATATGTATTTGTTTGACTAAAATGCCTGTTTCCAAACCAATATCCCCTGTTGGCACTTAAAGGTGAGGGATGACCACTTGTCAATACCAGATGTTTCTTTTGATCTATTTTGCTCCCCTTTTTCTTGGCATATCCTCCCCAAAGTAAAAAAACTAAATTTTCCTTCTCGTCGGATAATTGTTGGATAACTGCATCCGTAAAGGCCTCCCAACCTTGACGCTGGTGCGAACCTGCCTCTGAAGCGCGTACGGTAAGGGTAGCGTTCAACAACAAAACTCCCTGATCTGCCCAGTCGCTTAAATCGCCACTGACCGGATAAGGCTTGCCAATATCCTGTTCCAATTCTTTATATATATTCATCAAAGAGGGTGGATGCGGCAAGGATTCATGCACTGAAAAACACAAACCATTGGCCTGGCCAGCACCATGATAAGGATCTTGCCCAAGGATCACTACTTTCACATCTTCAAAACTACAGCGATCGAAGGCCGAAAAAATTTCATTCCCTCTGGGATAGCATGTATGACGCTTATATTCAGACTTTACAAAACTGGTCAGTTGTGAAAAATAGCTTTTTTCAAACTCCTTTGACAATATAGATTTCCAACTCTCAGAGATTGCTACATTCATAGTATAAATTTGGTTATTTTTGCCTTGACAAATTTAAGGCTTTGGCACAGAACATAACAGATAAAACTTTAATTGATCTCGAATTTTCCACTATACTTGAAACTATAGAGGAGTATTGTATTTCTGATCTTGGAAGAAAGAGAGTACAACAAATAAGACCCATCAACAGGTCTCTTGAGTTAAAATCAGAATTGAGTCAGGTCAATGAGTACCTGTCTTCTTTTGAAAATGAAAACCGCATTCCAAGTCACTATTTTGAAGAGATTACTAAAGAAATTTCACTCTTAGGCATTGAAGATAGTTTTCTTGAAGGAGCTGCTTTTATCAAGATTGCTTCAATGTCTGACAATGTTAATGATCTGTTGTTGTTCTTTAAAAAATTTAAGGAGTATTACCCTACCCTATTCGCCCAATCAGAAGATATAGAATTTAACAAACTATTGAGTGCTCAGATTAAATCGATTATTTCACCATTTGGGGAAGTCGTTGACAATGCCTCTCCTTCTTTAGAAAAGATCAGGAAAGACATCAATAAAATAAGAGGACAATTGGGAGGTAGTTTTAACAAAGCCATGGCGCATTATGCATCACAGGGTTATCTCGATGAGATTAGAGAATCGGTTGTTGACAACCAAAGAGTTCTGGCAGTACAGGCGATGTACAGAAAAAAGATCAACGGGGCCATTATGGGAAATTCCAAGACCGGAAGTATCGTTTATATTGCACCGGAAGCCACTCTTCAACTCTCAAGAGAGCTTCAGAACATCAAATACGAAGAGCAAGAAGAGATTGTAAAAATCCTAAAGAATCTTACGAATCTGATCAGACCATATGCACCGCTTCTCCAAAAATACCAACTCCACCTTTCTCATTTAGACAGTATAGGTGCCAGAGCCAAATACGCTCAAAACATCCATGCCTGCTTACCAAAAATTGTCAGAGATAAAAAAATATATCTAAAAGATGCCTATCACCCTATTCTCTGGTTGGAAAACAAGCAAAAAGGATTGCATACGATCCCTCAAACTTTAGAGCTGCATAAAACACAACAGATTATAGTCATTTCAGGTCCAAATGCAGGCGGAAAAAGTATCACGCTAAAAACGATCGGTTTACTTCAGGTGATGATACAAAGTGGGATACTGATTCCTGTGCATGAAAAAAGTGAGGTCAGCATTTTTGATAAAATACTTACGGATATTGGTGATAATCAATCTATTGAAAATCAGCTAAGCACCTACAGTTACCGTCTGAAAAATATGAGAAATTTTCTCAAAAGATGTAATGACAATACTTTGTTTTTAATCGATGAGTTTGGTACAGGTAGTGATCCGGAACTAGGTGGTGCTCTTGCTGAAGTATTTCTTGAGGAGTTCTATGAAAAAGGAGCCTTTGGCATCATTACGACTCATTATTCAAATTTAAAGGTGCTTGCCAGCGAATTGGAACATGTCACCAATGCCAATATGCAATTTGATCAAAGATCACTGGAGCCTCTATTTAAATTGCATACCGGACAGGCCGGTAGTTCCTTCACTTTTGAAGTAGCTCAAAAAAACGG
>CBDULU010000297.1:0-3256 GCA_965368155.1 uncultured Flavobacteriaceae bacterium | reverse complement strand
CAAACCACTTATAGAGAGACTTTATTTAGGTATGAAGAAGGAAGGTTTCTTAGCAAGGAGGAAGGGAGCGTTGTTGCTGAAAAGGTAAAAAAAGAAGCGTTTGAAGTCACGAGCATAGAGAAGAAAAATGGAAAGGAATATACTCCCAAACTTTTTGATTTAACAGGGTTACAGGTCTATTGTAATACAAAATTTGGCTTAACTGCTGAACAAACTCTTAATATAGCCCAAAAACTTTATGAACAGAAGTTGATTACTTATCCGAGGGTAGATACCACTTTTTTACCTAATGATGTATATCCGAAAGTTCCCTCAATATTAAAGCAACTGACTAAATATGAACCACTTTGTAAACCATTATTAAACAAAAAGATCAAGAAATCTGCTAAGGTTTTTAACGATAAAAAAGTTACCGACCACCATGCCATTATACCAACAGGAATGGAAATGTATCTTTCGGAAGAACAGGGAAAAGTGTATGATGTGATCACACGCCGGTTCATAGCCTCGTTTTATCCTGATTGTGAGGTCGCTCATACCCATGTTTATGGTAAAGTAGATGATTATGCCTTTAAAACCAGCGGCAAACTGATTATAAGTCCCGGATGGAAACAGGTCTTTCAATTAAATGAAGAAGATGTTGATTCGGATACTTCAATACTCCCTGATTTTGTGAAAGGAGAAAAAGGAGAACATGCTCCTTCTTTCCATGAAAAAGAAACAAAGCCTCCAAACCATTATTCGGAAGCCAGTCTTTTAAGATCTATGGAAACCGCTGGTAAAACTATGGATGATGGTGAAATGCGTGATTTGATGAAAGAAAATGGGATTGGAAGACCTTCGACAAGAGCAAGTATCATTGAAACACTTTTTAGAAGGAAATATATTGTAAGAAATAAGAAACAAATTTTGCCAACTCCTACTGGTATAGACCTGATCAATACGATTCAGAATCAATTGTTGAAGTCTGCGGAATTAACAGGTCGTTGGGAAGGGAAACTAAAAGAAATAGAAAAGGGAGCGTATCACGCCGGGGCTTTTATCAAACAGATGAAAAGCATGGTTGATCAATTGGTCTATGAAGTAAGATCGGATCAGCAGGCTCGATCCATTTCAACAAGCACCGAAGCACCAATTAAAAAGGCCTCAGTTACGAAAAAGAACGATTCTGCGTTACAAGGATATACCTGTCCTAAATGTGAAAAAGGAACTTTGGTAAAAGGATCCAAGGCCTATGGCTGTACTTCTTTTAAGAATGGTTGTAACTTCTTATTGCCATTCCGCTTTATGGATAAAAAAATATCCGAAAACCAATACCTGCGATTATTAAAAAAATCGGAAACGGTTCTATTAAAGGGCTTTAAAGATAACGGACAAAAAACAAACGGAAAATTAGGTTTTGACAAGCAATTTGGTCTAGAGCTGCGACAAGAGACTACTGTGGTCAATGCTCAGGATCAAATAAAAAATAAATGTCCCAAATGCGGAAAAGGAGCGCTACTTAAAGGCAAAAGAGCCTATGGATGCAGCAATTACAATAACGGTTGTGATTTTGTATTCCCCTATGATAAACTGCGAAGTATGGCTAATGGAAAGGCTTTGACAGCCGATCTTGTTATGGATATTATTTCAGGTCAGGCCTGAGCAACAGACATAAAATACCAGCGTTTTAATCTACAGTTGATACGCCATTCAGATCAGTGGTAAGTACTTCACTCATATAGTCAAAAAAAGGACCTAAGGTTTTAAAGGAAAACAATACTTCTTGTAAAAAATCCGGTGACAAAACTTCCTTGTCAGAAAAGTTTCTAACCGCTATAAATCCTTTTTTACGAATGAGGTCAATGGCAGGATGCTCCTTTTGAAATCCCTTTGGTGCGGTTTTTAATTCTTCACCTTGTAACTCTCCTCCAAAAACTCTTTTGAAATCAGGTGCCTTTAATATGTCTCTAATTTCCTCGTCACTAATCTCAAATTCCTTTCTGATTCTAAAAAGATCTTCTTTGTTAGGGGCCCAGAAACCTCCTGCCAAAAAAGATTCTCCTGGCCTGATCCTTAAGTAATAACCACCTCTCAACCTCTTTCCACTACGGCTAAAAGATCCCGCAAAATGAGGTTTATAAGGAGTCTTATCTTTTGAAAATCTCACGTCCCTGTATATCCTGAACATTTTAAAATTTTCAATTTCATCAAACTGTAATAAGCCCTGTTTGATTTCTTCATAAAACCCTTTAGCCTCTAACTGAATAGTCTGGAACTCTGGTTTATGCTCATTAAACCAATCTCTATTGTTATTTTTTTTCAGTTCTTTTAAAAATGGAAGTATTTCATTGCTAAGCGGCATATCTATAATTTTAGTGGTGTTACAAAGATATCAAATCTGCAGAACTGGCTGAAACAGTCTTAAACCTTATTAAGCTTTGATAAAATGATACCTTTATTGACACAAGAAATATTTTTTACGTTAAATTTACGGTGCTCAATAAAGTAGATTACCTTTTCTAATCCATAATTGAATATCATATAAAAAAGTTTTGACAACTTCTTTAGCAAAAGAAATACAATTCGACCCAAAACTCATCATTTTAAATAGGTGATTATTTTTTTTGAACTACATCATGCTGAACAATAGAATATTAATTATTGGTCTTATTTGGCCAGAACCTGAAGCAACTGCGGCAGGGAGCAGAATGATGCAGCTCATTAATTTTTTTATAAAACAGGGCTATACGGTTAGTTTTGCTTCAGCTGCTGCAAAAAGTGACTTGTCTTTTGACTTTTCAGACTTAGAAGTTTCCTGTTTTGACATAGAACTGAACAGCAGCAGTTTTGATGATGCCCTAAATAAACTGGATCCAGGGATGGTTGTGTTCGATCGATTTCTTACTGAAGAGCAATATGGTTGGAGGGTTCAACAGACCTGTCCTGAAGCCATAAGAATCTTAGACACTGAAGACCTCCATTTTCTCAGGAAATCAAGAGAAATGGCTTTAAAAGAAGGGAACCATGACTGGATGGAATTTATTCAAAATGATGTTAGTAAACGAGAAATTGCCAGCATCTTCAGATCTGATCTTTCATTGATCATCTCGAAATTTGAATATACTTTATTGATAGAGCAATTTAACATTGATGCATCACTGCTACTCTATCTTCCATTTCTGATCGATGTTCCCAAGGAGAAGGACATTGCTGAACTTCCTGAATTTGATCAAAGACAGCATTTTATGACCATAGGGAACTTTAGACATCAACC
>CBDULU010000296.1:0-3267 GCA_965368155.1 uncultured Flavobacteriaceae bacterium | reverse complement strand
AATATTGTACAGGCTAAAACACTACCTATTTCAGATCAAACTTCAATTACACTTACGACCAATTCAAATGATGAATTTTGGAGTCCAAATATTATAAGTAATTCAGGTACTACTCTCAAATGGTCAGTCTCTGGTGGTGGTGTTGAAATTGATGAAGTAATTGATAACGCTCCTGTCCTAAATTTATTAAATAATAACAGTGAAACAACAATTACCATAACCAGTGATCAAGGGTTTATTGGGTTTACTGAGTTCGATACTAATGACCAGGGAATCACTAGTATTGATTTTTCTCAAGCAACTGAACTCGAATTTCTTAGACTCAGATATGAACAATTAAACTCTATATCTGTTGCAGAAAATACCGCTTTAAAAGTTTTAAACCTAAAAGGAAACGATTTGCTTAATGGAATTATCGATGTTTCAAATAATCCAAATCTAGAAATTTTAGTTGTTGAAGATTCTGGTATTTCTGAAGTAAGTTTAGTAAATAATCCATTACTATATGAAGTTTTCGCAAATAATGCCGCATTTAACTCTGCTAGTTTAGATCAAATATTATTAGATTTAGATGGACATCCAACGTACAACCCTCCCGGAACCTTCAGAATTGCATTGAGAAATCAAACCAATGGTCAAGAAATTTCACAAGCATCCCTAGAAGCTTATAATAGTCTAATCGCAAAAGGATGGATAATAGACGTGGATGCTCCGGAAGAACCTTTAGCTAGTAAAACATCTTTGTCAAAGATTTCCATATATCCAAATCCCATAACAAGTGATGTTGATGAGGTTTCATTTAAAACAATGGTAAGTGGGACAGCTGATGTTACATTATACAATTCCAATGGTCAAATAATAGGAACATTGTTTAATGGGGAAACTATAGAAGGACAAAATAACATCATACAATATGACTTAAACGTATTGGAGCAAGGCATGTATTTCGCCGTATTTAAGATTGGAAATGAAATTATTAGAAAAAAAATATTGATTACAAAATAGCTTTTTATCTTTTAGCCATAATCTTTCAAGTTTTTCTTATTTTTGCAAAGATTTTAAATGATCATGGCTAAAAGATTCATATCGGTTTTGTTTTTATTAAGTCTCATGCTTCCTATTGGCATAGGCTTAATACACTCCTTTCATGAACATGATACGAGTATTTGTTATGCTAAAACAGAACAGCATATTCATCAGGAAAAAACGGATTGTGATCAACTACATTATTTTAGCCAGACACTCAACCACGAGATTGGACCAGATGTTTCAATAGTCAAAGTATTTTGGTCAACTATTGAACAACCTGTTTATACATCTCTGATTACCTTCGATTTAGACAAGAATGATCTGGATCGGGGCCCTCCTGTTTTCAATGTTTTATGAGAAAAATAATTTTCCTTTTACCCTTGTTGCTGGTATCCTATTATACCGCAATGGCTCAAAATACGATCAAAGGTACTGTTACAGATGAAAATCAGTCACCAGTCCTGGGAGCCGATATCTATATTGAACAACTACATATAGGAACTACTTCTGACGAATCGGGTCTGTTTGAGTTAAACAATATACCTAACGGAACCCACAAGCTCAGTATTAGTTTTGTTGGTTTTAACACCGAGAATATTGAGCTGAATATTTCTTCTGAAGAAAAAATCCTTGAAATCGCACTAAGTCCTTCAGTATTTCATATGGATGAAGTCATCCTATCCGCTCCTTTCAATAAATTGCAGAGCGAAAATGTGATGAAAATTGAATCCAAAAGTATTGAAACGCTTAAAAAAGCCGGTGCACCAACTCTGATGCAAGGTATCAGTAATATTCCGGGAGTTTCAGAAATAACCACCGGAACCGGTATTGGAAAACCGGTTATTAGAGGTCTAAGTGGCAACCGGGTATTGGTCTACACCCAAGGCGTGCGTTTAGAAAATCAACAATTTGGTAGCGAACATGGCCTCGGGATGAACGATTCAGGCATTGAAAGTGTAGAAGTGATCAAAGGACCTGCCTCCCTCCTATATGGATCAGATGCCTTAGGAGGTGTTCTATATTTAAACCCTGAGAAATTTGCCTACCAGGATGAAACAAAGATAGATCTCAGTCAGAGTTTCTTTTCAAATACCCTGGGCAGTAACACCTCTTTAGGCTTTAAAACTTCGAAAAAAAAGTTGAAGTTCATAGCCAGAGGAGGTTTTAATAGCCACGCTGATTACCAAATTCCCAATGGGGACCGGGTCACAAATACACGTTTTACAGAAAAAGATTTTAAAGCCGGCCTAGGATTGAACCTTGATCAATTCGTAACAGAATTCCGTTATAATTATAACCAGTCGGAAATTGGAATTCCTGAAGAAATCGGGCAACAAACCACTTCAAGATCTGTGGCTCTTCCCTATCAGGATCTCAATACACATATCCTGAGTTTACACAATCACTTTTATCTCAATAAGTCAAAAATTGATCTTAATCTGGGCTATACGGTAAATAATAGAAAAGAATTTGAAGATGAACATGACCACGATGATGACCATGAAGATGAAGATCATGAAGAAGAGGATCATGAAGGTGAGGAAGAGCATGATGAAGAAGCTGCTCTTGACATGAAGCTGAAAACCTTTACCTATGATCTGAAATATAACCTCGCTAAAATGGGGAAATTTGAGACGATTGCAGGCATTCAGGGAATGTATCAGGAAAATCAGAATTTCGGAGAAGAAATATTGATCCCGGATGCGATAACTAGTGATATTGGCTTTCTCGTTACAAGTACACTTTCTATTAATGATAAAAGCTCTTTGCAGGGAGGTATTCGATATGACCATAGAAATATATCATCATCATCTTTTGAAAAGGAAGACCCAAATGATCCTTCCCAGGAAATTATAATCGATGGTTTGGATCGTTCTTTCAGTAACGTTACTTTTTCATTAGGTTATAAAACCCTGTTTTTTGATAAAATGACCACAAGAATAAATATCGCCAGCGGATTCAGAGCTCCAAATCTTGCGGAGCTGACCTCTTTTGGCGTTCACCATGGTTCAAATAGATTTGAAATTGGTAATCCTGATTTGGATAATGAACAAAATTTTCAATTTGACCTTGCTCTTGAATATGGAAACAAACATATTGAAGTGTTTGCCAATGGTTTTTACAATAACCTGAACAACTATATTTTTGCAAACCCTACAGGCGAATTAATTGAAGAATACCAAGTGTTTGAATATGTACAAACTGATGCTAACTTGTATGGAGGTGAATTTGGCATTC
>CBDULU010000295.1:0-3282 GCA_965368155.1 uncultured Flavobacteriaceae bacterium | reverse complement strand
GGTTGTGGGGTTTGGATCTGCGCTTGTAAAGTAAAAGCGACAAAAATTAGTAATAGAGTAATTAATTTGGTTTGCATAGATATTAGTTTTCGTTAATAATGCCTAAAATTACATGAATTCTAGGGTATCCTTATGAATTCATCAATTTTTTAACAAAAATTTATGAGGCAGAAAATCCTATAGAGGAACTTAAAGAATCACTTGTATCTTCTTTTCCTCATAAAATTAAAAAGCCATCCAAAACCAAAGAGAATCAAAAGAGGCAGCACAAGATTAAATAGTTGCCATTGTGTTCGTTCTTCAAAAGTTTTTTCTCTATCCAAAAACTGGATCTGAAGTGATTTTGATCTTAAATTAAGAAGGCCACTATCATCGAGCATATAGTGAACACTGTTTAGCAGAAAATCTATATTTCCATAATGTTGATTCGTCCATTTGTCCTGATCAAGGGGAAGTGGTTCTCCTCTGAAAACTTCATTTATTCCAATGTCTCCATCGCTTATGATGATCATTTTATTGTCACTACCTGACCTGTTGTAATTGTCAATATCAAATGGCATGATACGATTGGCATAAGCTGAGGTGAAAGATCCTTCAAGCAGAACTCCAAAATTGGTATTCGCATCCTTAAATTCAACCTTGTCTGGTTCAACGGCTACTTCATTCAGGTTGATGTTAACAGGTGTGCCAATAATTTTGGAAAAGGGAGAAGATTGCAGTATGATGGTTTTTTTTATTTGATTTTCCAAGGTGTCCAGACTGCTTGGAAATTTCATTAAAACAGGGTCAATACTTTTGGTAATCGAATGGGAATTGTCTGCATAAATCAAAGGAAAATGATGCCATCTAAAATTTTCATACTGTATTTGATTCCCGGTGCTACCGGCAGCCAGCCTGATACTGCCACTATACATATCTTTCGTTATATTATAATTGATCCTTACGCCATAACTGAACAGCATGTCAGTAAGGTTCAAGTCTCTGTTAAAGGCCAAAGACTTTCCGGTAAGCATCAAACTATCCAATTCAGCATGGACATTATCCAACAACCAAAGGGTTTTACCACCTTGCATTATATATTGATCAAGAACAAATTTTTCTTTTTCATCAAAAGTCAGGGAAGGTTTGGCTATGATCGAAAGATCATAATTTGAAAGTTCACGTAAGGTTTTTTCCGGATTGATTTCTACTGAATCAAGCGTAAATTCTGCCAATTTATAATATTCGCTCAGGTTCTTAAGAAAACTGTAAAGGTAAATGTCATCAGGTTGTCCATTTCCTTTTAAAATGGCAATGGTCTTATTTTTTTCTTCACTAATTTTATGAATGGCATTGGCAAACTCATATTCAAGATTTTCTATGGAATTCTGAAGTTGCTGCTCCTGACTAGGGGCAATGGCATTTACCAAGAGTGGCACATTTGCTTCCTTGTCATCGTAATTGATAATTGCCCATGGGAAAATAACCGCCTCTGACACTTTACCATCTTCCTGAACGGTTAAACGACTTGGTTGAAGACCTTTTTTTATCAAATCTTTTGAAGCGCTTAAAGGGTCAATAAATCTGAATTGAACAAGGTCATTGATCTCACTTAATTCCTCCAGAAACTGATTGGTTTCAACCTGAAGTCGCTTGAACTCTGCAGGAAATGTTCCTTGCAGATACACCTTGATAAATAGTGGTTTTTCAATTTGTTCTACCAGCCTTACGGTTTCTTTAGAAAGGGTATATCGCTTATCATGGGTCAGATCAAATCGCTTATAGGCATAAGTGCCGGCAAAATTGACCACTATAAGTAGAATGATTACAATGAATATTTTGCTATATGACTTGTTTCTGCTCATTAGGCCTTCTTATCTTTTATTGTTTGTGGTCAAAATTACTTTTGGTAAGAAAGAGAAAGAAAAAGGTGACACTAAGAAAGTAAAGAAGATCTTTCGTGTCAATAACTCCTCTGCCTATATTTATAAAATGTGAATACAGGCCAAGATTTTTTATAGCATAGCTTTCTGAATTCATGAGTTCATCAATGGCCTCAAAGCCATAAAACATAAAAAATGAAAGCGCCAATCCCATAATAAAAGCAACGATCTGGTTGTTTGAAAGGGTAGAAGTAAACATTCCAATAGCCGTAATGGCACTCGCCAGAAATAGCAATCCAAAATAAGACCCTATAATACTTCCGTAATCGATACTTTCAGGAGTAGCTGCTAATTGTACAATGGTGTATACATATGTCAATGTCGGAATCAATGCAATACTGATCAGTAGCAGAGATCCCAGGTATTTTCCCATGATGATGTCCCAAGTACTGATGGGTTTGGTTTTGATGATTTCGATGGTGCCCAGTCTGATCTCATCTGAAAAAGTTCTCATGGTTATGGCGGGAATCATAAATATAAAGAACCATGGTGCGATGAAAAAGAAGCTGTTGAGATCAGCAAAATTTGCATCAAGTATGTTAAAATCACCTTTGAATACCCATAAAAAAAGTCCGTTGATCAAAAGGAATATGGCGATAACCAAATAACCAATGGGTGTTGCGAAAAACAGATTAAGTTCTTTTTTTAAAATAGCTAACATCAGCTTTACTTTATATTTTGTTGATCCAAACTTACGATTTTATCTACACTCCAGGCTTCAGGTTTTTTTGTAAACATTTTTTTAGTGTTGCTCCAAACTTCCGCAAAGAAATCTGAATTCCTATAGCGATCAAGATGTTCTTCAGATTGCCAGTAGCTATAGGTAAAAAAAATACTTGAATCATTCTTGTCCTGATAGAGTTCTAGCAATTCACAACCCTCAAATTCAATAATTTTTTGTTTGATTTTGTGAAAACGAGCCTGAAATTCATCAGTTCTATCTGCAGAAAAAGTCATTTTTACAATTCTTACCAACATATCTGGAGGGCTTAAATAAAACGGATGGTTATATTATCGCGGTAATCCAGTCCCAGTAAGTTCGATGCCCCGCCCACTGTTTTCAAATTACTTCTGTAAATGGAAATTTCCAAATAGTTGGCACAATTAAAGATGGCTAGTTTTTTTCCATCATCTTGTCTTTTTTCAACGGGAACACTAAAATCGACAATGTCATTATACTTTTCGTAAATTTTCTCGAATTTATAATTTCGTGCGATAATTTCAAAATCTCTTCTACATGATTTTGCATCCTTTTGTACTCATTTAAAACAACCTGAGCATATCCTTCAGCTTTATCACCATCACTTTTTTTCTTTATAATTAAGTTGGCCGCCAGACGAATATTGGCTAATGGCGTTTG
>CBDULU010000294.1:0-3335 GCA_965368155.1 uncultured Flavobacteriaceae bacterium | reverse complement strand
CATATTTTACTATTGGTTTCTTAGGTTAATAAGTCCGGTTTATTAGTTTAAAAAGTAGTAATTTTGTATTGATAAAGATTAGAGAAAATGGAATTTACTGAAGCTAAAAAAAATATAAAAGAGAAGGGTTTTTTAGATGTAAAAGTGTCAGATGGCGTCGATTATGCTGCTGAGATCAAAAGGCTAAAGAAGGAAAAGAATGCTGTAATTTTAGCACATTATTATCAGGAACCAGCTATACAGGATATTGCAGATTTTGTTGGTGATAGTTTGCAGCTTTCCTATAAGGCAGCGGAAGCAGATGCTGATCTTATCGTCTTTGCCGGGGTGCATTTTATGGCAGAAACGGCCAAAATACTCAACCCTGAAAAGAAAGTTGTGCTACCTGATTTGAATGCCGGGTGTTCTCTGTCAGAAGCCTGTGAAGCACAAGATCTTCAGGCCTTCAAAGACAAACATCCTGATCATATTGTAGTCACTTATGTCAATACCTCAGCTGACGTCAAAGCCATTAGTGATATTTGCTGTACTTCTTCCAATGCTAAAAAGATCATTGATTCCATCCCGCTTGACCAACCCATTATTTTTGCACCGGACAAGAACCTTGGCGCATATATCAATAAAGTAACAGGACGGAACATGCTATTATGGGAAGGGGCTTGTATCGTTCATGAGGCTTTTTCTATAGACAAACTATTGCATACGCATCAGGCACATCCAGAAGCTAAAATTATTGCCCACCCGGAATCAGAAGCGCATATATTAAAAACTGCAGCTTATATAGGATCCACTTCAGGTTTGATCAATTATGCGAAAACTGATCCCGCCAAGGAGTTTATTGTGGCTACAGAGGCAGGTATCTTGCATGAAATGCAAAAAGAGGTACCAAATAAAACCTTATATCCTGCTCCGGCACACGAGGATAATACCTGCGCCTGCAGTGAATGTCCTTATATGAAGATGAACAATATGAAAAAACTATACCTGTGCATGAAATATGAACTTCCTGAAATTCATGTATCGGAGGCTATTCAAAAAAAGGCACTGATACCCATTCAAAGAATGTTAGAAATTTCTTCCAGATAACATGAGCAAATTTAAAACAGATATACTGGTATTGGGTTCAGGAGTGGCAGGACTTTCTATTGCCATTAAAACAGCCACCAATTTGCCTGAAAAAACAATACTGGTTGCCACTAAGGCTCATGAAAGTGAATCAAATACGAAGTATGCCCAAGGTGGAATTGCTGCAGTATGGGACAAGCTGGACACTTTTGAAGATCACATTAAAGATACCATGGTTGCCGGCGATTATTTGTCTGATCCGGAAGTTGTAAAAATGGTGGTGGAGGAAGCTCCTGATTGTGTGAGGCAATTGATCAGTTGGGGAACTGATTTCGATCAGAATTTGGCAGGAGAAATCGATTTGGGAAAGGAAGGAGGACATTCAACAAATAGAATTCTTCATTATAAGGATGTGACAGGCTATGAATTGGAGAAGACTTTACTGGAGCAAGTGAATATTTTACCAAATATCCAACTCTTACCTTATCACTTTGCCATTGATTTAATTACGGATCACCATCTGACAGAAAAGACTGATCAAGGTGAAATTTCCTGCTATGGAGCTTATATCCTAAACCAGAAAACAAATAAAATTGATACCTATCTGGCGACTTCTGTAATTCTTGCTACAGGTGGAATTGGCCAGGTGTATGCGGCAACAACGAATCCGGTAATTGCGACTGGTGATGGTATTGCCATGGCCTACCGGGCAAAAGCCAGAATTACAGATATGGAATTTGTGCAATTCCATCCAACGTCTTTGTATCAACCTGGTGAAAGTCCATCTTTCCTGATATCTGAGGCGGTTCGAGGTTTTGGGGCATACCTCAGAAACAAAGCTGGTGAAAGGTTTATGCTGAAGGTTGATGAACGCGGAGAACTGGCTCCCCGTGATATCGTTTCAAGAGCGATTAATACTGAACTGATCTTTACAGGTGATCCGCATGTGTTCCTTGATTGTACTCATTTGGATATGTCAGAATTTATAAAGCATTTTCCAAACATTTATGAAAAATGTAAAAGTTTAGGAATTGATCCTGAATCTCAATTCATTCCAGTGGTGCCTGCAGCGCATTACCTGATGGGAGGAATAGAAGTTGATTTGAATGGCTACAGTTCTATTATGAACTTGTTTGCTTGTGGGGACTGTTCTAGAACTGGGCTTCATGGGGCAAATAGGCTGGCTTCAAATTCCTTGTTGGAGGCTTTGGTATTTGGCAATAAAATTGCCGAAGAGATCATTAATAAGAGAAGTCATTTAAAACTGGATGCCATTCCGGAGATTCCAGAATGGGATGAAGAAGGTACTATGGTGCCAAAAGAAAATGTGTTGATCTCTCATAACAGAAAAACAATACAAAATATCATGAGTGATCTTGTGGCCATCGTTCGTTCCGACGAAAGGCTGGAAAAGGCTATGGACCATTTGAATTATCTGTACCAGGATACTGAAAAAGCCTATGAGAAATCAAAATTGTCACCCCAGATCTGCGAGTTAAGAAACCTTAATGCGATAGCTTATCTGATTGTTGATCAGTCGATGAACAGAAAAGAGAATAAAGGCGCCTTCTTCAGTCTGAATAATATTGAAGTGAAGCACTGATCAGTCCCATTTATTGGAACTGGACAGGCCTATTTTTCCTCCGCCTAAAAACAGAATTGCAAGTGATCCAAATAGGTAGAGCCCATTCAGCTCAAGGGCCCAATTACCATATTCTCCAAGTTTAAAAATATCATTAGAATGCACCAATATAATGGCTACAACCATGGTTGCTGCAATAAAAAGTGAGGCCAATCTGGTTCTGTATCCAATGATCAACATTAAGGGAGCAACCAATTCTCCGAGATATACGGTATAAGCCATAAATCCAGGTAGGCCAATTTCTCTAAACAAGCTTATTATACTATCAATACCATGTATCAAATAATCATATCCATGAAATAGCATTAAACCCCCAATAGTAAGCCTCAAGATCAGGAGGCCAATATTTTGCTGTGCATTTTTCATCTGAGATCGAGTGCTTAAAAAGAATGTAACTATGGTTTTTTTAAGGAAATTACTTCAAATTCTTCGGTTCTGGTCATTTGTTCAGCCAACTTCAGGATCATGTCAGGAGGCGATGTAAGTTTGCGCTTGTTAAGATCTATCCAGGCACCATATATTTCTATCTCAGCAGCGAGTTTTCCATCTCCTCTAAAAATATTATGTAGAAATATAAAACGTTCACCCTTTTCAGAAATACCTTTTAACAAAACTTCAACGGTAACGT
>CBDULU010000293.1:0-3388 GCA_965368155.1 uncultured Flavobacteriaceae bacterium | reverse complement strand
ATTGTCAGAATATTGGAAATTTAACACTGTCCATTTCTCAACCACAAGGTGTTTATTCTTATGAATGGACAGATGCATCAGGTACCGTAATTAGTACAGCAGAAAGTGTCATTATTAGTTCAGGAGGTATCTATACAGTTACAGGCACGTCCGATTTGAATTGCAGGTCAAAAGTTAGGGTTATTAATGTTGAGGAATCTTCCATCGCTAAAATAAGTCAGAATGATATCACTGTTGTTGATGGGGAAGAGCAGAATTCAATTTCAATTGACCCTACTAATTTAGGCGATGGAGTATATGAATATGCGCTTGACAATAGTTCAGGGCCTTACCAAAAGGAGCCTTTTTTTGACAATGTTTTGCCTGGAGAACATACCTTGTATATCAGGGATGAAAATGGTTGTGGTATTGCAAGCATCAAGGTCTATATAATAGGTTATATGAAATTCTTTACACCGAATGGAGATGGCTTTAATGATACTTGGAAGGTTCTTGGAGTGACTTCACAACCCATGTCAAATATTTATGTCTATGATAAATTTGGAAAATTACTGAAAGAGCTGGATGCATCTGACGAAGAAGGATGGGATGGTATGTTTAATGGAAAACAATTGCCTTCTTCTGACTATTGGTACAGGGTACAATTGGAAGATGGAAGAATTCATACAGGACATTTTAGTTTAATAAGAAGATAAGGAAGATGTTTATAAAAAAAGCCTTAATCATATTTCTATATCTCTTTGGTGGATATTTATTGTCAGCACAGGAGGCTTTCCCTATCTATTCAGATTATTTGTCAGATAATGTTTATTTGGTCCATCCTTCGGCGGCAGGAATTGGAAACTGTGGGAAGATCAGATTTACTTATAGGCAACAATGGGCCGGAGTAGAGGATGCTCCTTCTCTGCAATCTTTGAGCTTTCACACCCGTATTACAGAGAAAATGGCCGTTGGTGCCATCGCTTTTAATGATGAAAATGGCTATCATGCACAACGAGGATTCTTGGCAACTTATGCCTATCATATTAACTTTGGGAATGAAGCAGCCATGAATCAGTTGTCGTTTGGACTCTCCTTTATGTTTAGTCAGAATTCGGTCAATCAAAGTAATTTTAATGTGCCAGATCCTGTTATTTCTCAAGGAATTGAATCTACCGGATACTATAATGCTGATTTTAGTTTAGGCTATCATTATATGGATTCTTTCGCCTATTTCACGGTTAAAAACCTCTTGTTAACACCCAGAGATCTGGTCAATAATAGTTTTGAATCAGATAATTTATTGAATACACAGGAGAGACCTATATAGACATAAATATGAAGGCTTATCACAATATCAATTCAAAAAGTCAAATTTGGGCGGCCTTATCTTACCGTCAGAATTTCGATTCTGATATTGAGAGTTTTAAACTGATCAGCCCCATCATAGGAATCAATTATAAACGTTTTATGTTCGCTTATAATTATTCAAGTCAAATGGGTGATATTGTATTTGAAAATGGGGGGCATCATCAAGTCACTTTGGGATTTAATGTTTTATGTAATAAGCCAAGATCCACCGGTTGTCCCAATTTAAATTCTACTTATTAATTACTGGTTTTAATGACATAAGTCATGTCTTTCTGTTTTTCAAGGACTTAATTTTATAGAAGGTTCCAGCTTTAGAACAATTTCTATCTGGAAATTTTGACTATCATTAATTCTTTATAATATGCCTATTATCAATAAACTACGATTAGGGCGCAAGATTGCTCTAATCATCGCAAGCATCGGATTGTTAAGTCTCGGATTTACATCACTTGCTGATTCAGAAATTAGTGTTGAAACTCAAAAATCTACGGATGCTAGCGGGGAGGTTATATGGCATGTAAAGGCCATTCACCCAGAAGGAATTTTTTTGGATGTAAAAGCACTTGATGAGGAAGGCCATATTTATGACATTAAGGCTATTCAAGATGCAGATCAAACCACACTTATGGATATCAAAGTTTTGATGAACGGAAAAAGAATTCCGGTAAAGATTCTTCAAAGTGACGGAAGATTTATGCCCGTAAAAGCGATTACTGGTGACGGTCAGATTCTCGATATAAAGGCTTTTAATTTAAAGGGAGAAAAGCTTGATGTAAAAGGGATTGGTCATTCAGGAAACATAATTCATATTAAAGCCATTACAAAGAACAAAGAATTCTATGGAGTAAAAGCCATTTCTCCTACGGGTCAATTAAATGATGTAAAAGGCGTCAAGGTAACCAAAGACGCTGTGGAAGGAAGTGTAAACGGGGTTCTGATTCATGCACATGTTAAAGCCATGTCGCAAA
Organism: uncultured Flavobacteriaceae bacterium; assembly: GCA_965368155.1. Classification (GTDB taxonomy): domain Bacteria; phylum Bacteroidota; class Bacteroidia; order Flavobacteriales; family Flavobacteriaceae; genus Lutimonas. The sequence continues at coordinate 1,070 of CBDULU010000293.1, read as the reverse complement.
CAGGCTGTTCTTCTGACAGTTTTATCTGGCATATCAAAGCCATCCATCCGGACGGGTATACACTGGATGTAAAAGCCATTGATGCTGACGGTAATATGTTTGATGTCAAGGCAATTCAGAATTCAAATCAAAGAAGCCTGCTAGATATTAAGGCATTTATTGGAGATGCTTTACAACTTCCTGTAAAAGTGATTCATACCGACAATAATAACTCAACGATAAAGGCCATTGGCGAAGATGGTCATCTATATGATATCAAAGCCATTGACAAAAATGGTGCTCAATTGGACGTCGTGGGAAGTAGCAGGTCAGGTAATTTGATCCATATAAAAGCAGTTCAAGACAACGGTAATCTTTATGGTGTAAAAGCGATCTCTCCTGAAGGAGAATTGAACAATGTAAAAGGCGTTAAAATGCTCAAAGAGGATGTGGAAATGGAAATTTCAGGAGTAAAGATCTATGCGCATATAAAAGCAGTGCCACAGTAGAAAAGAAAGATTTAATTTTGCTTTATATTCTTATAAAACAGTAGTGCAGTTTTTTTAGTACACTGATGTTTTTATGGAAGATTCGAAATTATTTTGCTTATTTTTACCTTATAAACAAAGGATAATTTGGACGATATCGTCAAGATTCATCGTTAGAACTTTTAAGGAAATATAATATGGATAAAGATCAGCATAGGTATGATAAAATGAAATACAGCAGATGCGGTAAAAGCGGATTGCTGCTACCCAAAATATCTTTGGGACTCTGGCATAATTTTGCTGGCGTCGATGTTTATGAGAATTCCAAAGATATGGTGTTAAGCGCTTTTGATCTGGGTATTACACATTTTGATCTGGCAAATAATTATGGGCCTCCTCCGGGTTCAGCCGAAGAGACTTTCGGGAAAATACTTAAACAGGAATTATCAGCCTACAGAGATCAAATGATCATTACTTCTAAGGCTGGGTATTTGATGTGGCCCGGTCCTTACGGAGAATGGGGTTCAAGAAAATACCTGATTTCGAGTTGTGACCAAAGCTTAAAAAGAATGGGGCTTGAGTATGTAGATATTTTTTACAGTC
>CBDULU010000292.1:0-3403 GCA_965368155.1 uncultured Flavobacteriaceae bacterium | reverse complement strand
TCGTGTTAAAATCGTTCCTAGCAAAAATTTATGCCGGTATTGTTTCAAGACAAGTCTATGCTTGGGCTAGCAACCCTATTGCCTCACAAGACAAAGTCTTCAAAGACCTTATTGACCAAGCGAAAAATACTAAATTTGGGAAAGACCATAATTTCGAGGAGATAAAATCGTATCTGGATTTTAAGAAGAATGTTCCTGTAAGAGATTATGAAGGATTAAAAGATTATGTTCAGCTCATTAGGAAGGGAGATAAAGATGTATTATGGAAGGGGACTCCTTTGTATTTTGCCAAAACCTCCGGGACTACCTCAGGAGCAAAATACATTCCTATAACCAAAGAATCGATGCCATATCAGATTTCCGCAGCCAAGGAAGCCTTACTATTATATATTGCTGAAACTGGAAAATCGGATTTTGTAGACGGTAAAATGATATTTTTACAAGGATCTCCTGAGATTGACGGGTCTGAGAAAGTCAAAACGGGAAGATTGTCTGGAATAGTTGCCCATTTTGTGCCGAAATACCTGCAAAAAAACAGATTACCTTCATGGGAGACCAATTGTATTGATGATTGGGAAACTAAAGTTGATGCGATCGTTAAGGAAACGGTAGTTGAGGATATGAGATTGATCAGTGGAATTCCTTCCTGGGTGCAAATGTATTTTGAAAAACTGATAGAAGATCAAGGAAAAAAAGTAGGAGATATTTTTCCGAATTTTAACCTTTTTGTGTACGGGGGTGTCAATTACGAGCCCTATAGACAAAATATGGAAAATCTTATCGGAAGGAAGGTTGATTCCATTGAATTGTTTCCCGCTTCTGAAGGATTTTTTGCTTATCAGGACAAGCAACAAAAGGAAAGCCCTTCGGATAGCGGTATGCTTCTTTTACTAAATAGCGGCATTTTTTATGAGTTTATTGTTGCTGAGGATTTTTACAAAGAATCGGCCGAAAGAATTACCATAAGAGACGTGAAACTCGGGGTTAATTATGTGTTGATTATTTCTACAAATGCAGGTTTATGGAGTTATAACATAGGAGATACAATTGCCTTTACCTCACTATCTCCCTTCAGAGTAATTGTTACCGGAAGAATCAAGCATTTTATTTCTGCTTTTGGAGAGCATGTGATAGGCAAAGAAGTGGAAGAAGCGCTTAAAACTGCCACGGCCAATTCAGCTATTCAAATTAAAGAATTTACGGTGGCACCCCAAGTGAACCCTGAACCTGGTGAATTGCCATATCATGAATGGTTTATTGAATTTGAACAAGAACCTGAAGACCTAAAAGCATTAGCAACAAAGATAGACCAGGAAATGCAACGTCAGAACAGCTACTATTTTGACCTGCTGCAAGGAAATATTTTGCGACAATTGGTCATAAGCAAGGTTAAAAAGAACGGATTTGATCAGTATATGAAGTCCGTTGGAAAACTAGGAGGACAAAATAAAATCCCAAGACTTTCTAATGATAGAAAGATCGCAGACCAGCTCCAAATCATTTCCTGATTGATGAAAATACTCTCTTTAAATATTGGTGAAAGAACAGAAGTTCAATGGAAAGGGAAAACCTATGCCACGGGTATTTTTAAATCGAAAGTTGAAGGGCCACTGTTTCTTGATCTTGAAGATGTTGAAAACGATGTTGTGATTGACAGGAAGCATCATGGAGGAATCGAACAGGCCGTATATGCTTATGGATACAATCATTATGCATACTGGAGATCTCTTTATCCTTCTCTGCAACTGGATTTCGGTTATATGGGAGAGAACCTTACGGTATCAGAATTAGAGGAAACCAAGATTCATGTTGGAGATATTTATAAGTTGGGCAACGCAGTTGTACAGGTTACAAAACCTAGGCAACCCTGCTTTAAATTAGGCATACGTTTCAATGACCAAAGTATCATCAAGCAATTTTGGAATACAACGAAAAGCGGGGTTTATTTTCGAATTTTGGAAACGGGTATAATAGCTACAGGCGATGAATTTGTATTGATTGAAAAATCTACAAATTCACCGTCTATAGCTGATGTATTTACTTCTAAAAGAGCTTGACCTATTTTTTGGCTAAAAGATCTCTGATCTCAACAAGAAGATCTTCCTGGCTAGGACCTGCTGGTGGCGCCGGCGCTTCTTCTTCTTGTCTGTTTAATTTGTTCACTGCTTTTACAATTAGGAACATCACGAAAGCCACAATGATAAAGTCCATCACATTTGTGATGAAATCACCATACAATACTGCCACTGTACCTTCAACAACACCTTCGGTGTTGGCTACTCCTTCTCTCACAATCCACTTAAGGTCTTTGAGATCGGACTTTAGGAGAAGACCAATTAACGGAGAAACGATTCCTGCTGTAAATGAGGTAACAACGCTTTTAAACGCAGCACCCATTACAAAACCAACGGCAATGTCTAAAAGACTGCCTTTCAAGGCAAATTCTTTAAATTCTTTGAGCATGATATTAGATTTAAGATTTGTGTTGACGCGAAGATAACAAAAATACTAAATAGCTATGCGTTTAATTCTATTGCCAAAAGATGTAAGAATTTCATAGCTAATGGTATTGGCTTGAGAGGCTAATTCCAGGACCTCTTTTTGGTTGTCAAATATGATGACCTCATCACCTTCCTCACATGCGATATCTGAAACATCGATCATGATCATATCCATACACACGTTGCCAATTACGGGTGCTTTCTGGCCATTGATCTTAACAAACACTTTTCCTTGACCCAGACTCCTAAAGAATCCATCAGCATGGCCTAAGGGAATAGTTGCAGTTCTCATCTTATTACTCGATATAAACCCGCGGTTATAGCCTACACTTTCATTTTCAGCAATGTCATGAATTTGGGAGATCACACTTTTAAGAGTAAGCACGTTTTTTAGTTTTGAATTGATGTGGATGTCATTTGCAAATCCATACAGACCAAGCCCTATTCGTACCATGTCAAAGTGAGCCTCCGGATAATTGAGTATTCCGGAAGTATTGGTCATATGCATCATTGGTTTAAACCCTAAGACCGATTCGAAAGAAGCAGCGATAGATTCAAATTTCTTAATTTGTTCCAAGGTAAATTGTTTTTCATTTTCATCCTCGGAAGCCACTAAATGTGAAAAAATACTCTTGACGTGGATTGAGGTCTGCCCTTTTAAATTTGAGAAAAGAAAATCAACATCGGAGGCTTTAAAGCCGAGCCTGTTAAGCCCGGTGTTAAACTTCAGATGAATAGGATAATTATGTACTTCTTGAATATGAGCCAATTTTAAAAAAGAAAGAAATATTTTTTTACTGTATAAATTGGGCTCCAGATTATACTGGATAATAAGGTCTAGGTTTTGCAGCTGCGGGTGAAGTACTAGAATAGGAGTACTAATACCAAATTCCCTTAAAGCG
>CBDULU010000291.1:0-3437 GCA_965368155.1 uncultured Flavobacteriaceae bacterium | reverse complement strand
GAGTTTTTAACCGGTGACATGGTCAAAGAAGGAGCCACCATTATTGATGTTGGCATTACTCGGGTAAAAGATGATTCGAAAAAACGAGGGTATCGTTTGGCAGGTGATGTTGACTTTGCATCTGTAAGTAAAAAAGCTGCCTTTATCACACCCGTTCCTGGAGGTGTTGGCCCGATGACTATCGCGATGCTGTTGAAAAACACTTTACAGGCTTGTGAACAAAGAGATGTTTCCGTAAAGGGGTGAGAAGTGAGGGGGTGAGAAATGAAACCTTCACTTGCGAAGGGTTCAGTAATTCGTTAAAGCTCTTCCCTATTGGCGAGATCCAATTGAAAGGGAGGTCGGCAAATAGCAATATACTCACATGACTCTTCAAATGGATTTGAATATTGTACTCTTGTTCCTTTAGCTATTTTTATGGATTGCCCGGCCTCCAAGATGACTTCATCATTACCAATTATGAACTTTTTCTTTCCTTTAATAACATAGGTAAATTCATCAAAATCAGGGGTTTGAAAAGGTTCACTCCAACCCGGTGGTGCGATCATATGCGCCAAACTAAGGTCCGCTTCAATACTGGCCAGTCCAAAATGCTCTTCAATGAGCTTTCCATCATCAGTTGGAACCACAAACGGAGCTCGTTGAACCTTATAATTTTTCATCCTTTATATTTAAAACACTTTGTGATATTTCAACGCCTTTCTTTAATAATGGATCCGAAATAGGTGCGCCATAGGTACGTTCTATGGGAACAAGACCGGCCCAAATATCCAGTTCATAATCAACCTTGTCATCTCCTACTCCCTCATTTCTGATCTTTGCAGATCCTTCGCTGATTGAAAACTTCAACACCTTGGTGACATTCAATTCCTTTTGATTGGGTTGTCTCACTTCTTCCCAACGATCCTTTAGTATTTGATCAGAAATAACATGAAGCGCCTCAATCTTTTCTGCCTCATCTTCAACCAACTCAGCCTGTCCAAACAGCGTGACTGATTCATAATTTAAGGAATGGTGAAATGCAGATCGCGCAAGCACTAAAGCATTGGTACGGGTAACATTCAGTGATATATTAATTCCTCCTTCAAGTGACTGCAACATTCTGCTCACATTGGCACCATGAAAATATAAGTTGTCGTTCTTTCGCCCATATATGGTCGGGATAACCACAGGGTGTTCCTGATGCACAAATCCTATCTGGCAAATAAACTCCTTATCAAGAATACCATTAATGGTCTTCGCATCATAGGCCCCTCTTTTGGGAATTCTCTTTACTTTAGATCTATCTGTTTTCATAAGAACAATATATAATACGGCAATTCCTTATTCAAACCACAAACTGATGTACATGATACTGGCCTCATCCGGGATCCGACCCTGATTGATCTTCCTCATGTCAAATTCATCAAGGTTCAAGTCTTGTTTGTTCAATGAGATTGTAGCATTCAGCTCATTTATGAACAAGATTGCAGCACTAAATGATGGTTCAATTTTATCTATGGAATAATTATCAACTACATCCTTGAAAGTAGAACTGGTGGAAACCCCTTTCTCAGTTATGTACTGACTACTATATATTTTAACAAGTTCCAGGCCCTTGATCGAATCATTTTGAACCCTTGGCATAAAAATTAAGGAAGGCTTTCCTCCAACCCCATAAACTCTAAATTCACGTATGATATCTGTATCCATAGTAAATTTTTCAACAGAATCATTCTTAAAGATCTTATCAAGTTCTTCAATACTTGTGTTTTTATCAATTTTTCCCAACTGATTCTTCATGATCATTGTATCCTTATCCTGACCGCATTGAATCAAGATCATCGATAGTAAAAACAAGCCAATTAATTTATTCATCTTATTCTATTTTATTTTTCTGACAGCCCACAATATATAGACACATTTCAAATTCTGCAAATTTAAATTCGCAATGATTTTTGAGTTATTATTTCTTAAAAACTTTGTTCAAAATACCAAAAACTCCTCTAATAAAAGTAGCGCTAGTCACCACCTTTAAGACCGGATTCATGGCCGTTCGCCTTGTGCTTTTTGAAGCACTTGATTTGCTTTTGGTCTCTTCCTTTTCCCTTTGTTGTGCCTTAGCTATTTTTTCATTTAAAATCTCATAAGCACTGTCACTATCAATCACTTCATTATATCTTCCAGCAATTTTTGACCTGTCTATGAGTTGTTCAAGTTCTGATTCAGACAACACATCCATCCTACTCATAGGAGCGCGAAGCATGGTCTTTACCAATGGGGTTGGTACACCTTTTTCATTAAGTGCTGAAACCAAAGCTTCCCCAATTCCCAATTCCGTTAGCACCTTAGCCGTATTATAATAATCAGAATCAGGATAATTTTCAGCAGCTAATTTAATAGCCTTACGATCTTTTGCGGTAAAAGCTCTCAAGGCATGTTGAATTTTAAGCCCCAGCTGTGACAATACATCAGATGGAATATCTTTAGGATTTTGAGTGACAAAATAGATACCTATACCTTTTGATCGAATCAATTTTACAATACTTTCCAATTGATCCAGTAATGATTTTGACGCATTTTCGAAAACTAAATGTGCCTCGTCTATAAATAAGACAAGCTCAGGTCGGTCACTGTCGCCGAGTTCCGGAAACGAATTATATACCTCTGCTAATAGTTGGAGCATAAAAGTACTGAACATTTGAGGTTTGTCTTGCACATCAGTCAATCTCAAAACAGATATGATCCCGCGGCCGTCATCCGATAATCGGCAAAGATCTCTAACATCAAAAGAGCGTTCACCAAAAAACATGTCGGCGCCTTGCTGTTCAAGGGCAACAATTTTTCTTAAAATAGAACCCGTTGAAGCCGTCGATATCCTCCCATAACTTGCTTCTAATTCAGCCTTCCCTTCCTGGGTAGCAAATTGTAATACTTTTTTCAGGTCTTTCAAATCCAGTAAACCCAGATTCTTATCATCGCAATACTGGAATAAAATGGCCAGTATTCCTTCTTGAACCTCTGACAATCCTAATATTCTTGATAACAATACTGGTCCGAATTCAGACACCGTAGCTCTTAATCTCGTTCCATTCTGTTCTGAAATCGTTAAAATTTCAACGGGGAACTCTTTGGCCTCAAAAGGAAAACCAATCTTCTCATGTCTTTGATCAATTTTCGGATGACCGGGACTCGCTTTAGCCAAACCACTAAGGTCTCCTTTTAAATCCATCAGTAGAACCGGTATACCTTTCTCTGAAAGATTTTCGGCGAAAACCTGTAATGTTTTTGTCTTTCCGGTTCCTGTCGCCCCGGAAATAAGTCCATGACGATTAATGGTTTTTAAAGGAATTTTTACCAAAGATCCGGTAAGTGTCTCGTCTCCTAACATTGCTGCACCCAACGTGATCGACTCTCCTTTAGATTGATAGCCCTGGGCAATCAGATCAACAAAGTCA
>CBDULU010000290.1:0-3442 GCA_965368155.1 uncultured Flavobacteriaceae bacterium | reverse complement strand
ATGTCCCTTTGAAATTCCCCTTTGCAATACCGGCTGGTTATAGAAATATTGAACTTGAATGAGGTCACTTAGGGCTAACATAACTGATAACAAACATCGACAACACGCATCGATCGATTTTCGGTCTTCCTTTATTTTGTTACTATTCATTTGTTTACTTCCGATTTCCCTTTTAGGGCAAAGCAGACAGGAACTGGAAAAACAGCGCCTTCAGTTGCAAAAGGAAATCAAAGAGATCAACACACTTTTATTTCAGTCTCAGAAGAAAGAAAAAACCTTGTTGTCTGACTTGTCTGATCTGGTTCAACGAATCGGAGTGAGAACAAAATTGATCAATACCATCAATGAAGAAACGAATCAGCTAAAAATTGAAATCCAAGAGAATGAACGTCAGGTAGAGATGTTAGAGGAAAGGTTGGATTATCTTAAAAAGGACTATGCCAATATGGTGGTACAATCCTATAAAAGTAAGACAAAGAACAGTCGTTTAATGTTTCTGCTTTCTTCAGAGAACTTCTTACAGGCTTATAAACGTCTCGAGTACCTAAAGCAATTTGCAGCTTACAGGGTCCGTCAGGGTGAGGAGATCAAGGAAGAAACTATTAAACTTCATAATCTCAATGACTACCTTGTTGAACGACGGAATGAAAAAGAAGAGCTACTCGCTATTAACCGCGAGGAAAAGGACAGTATCACTAAAGAAAAAGCTTCTCGTGAGACTTTGGTAAAATCGGTAAAGAATAAGGAAAAGAAATACATTGCTCAAATAAACAATAAACAAAAGGAGGAAAAAAAGATTGATGCAAAAATTGAGGCTTTAATTGCTGAAGCCATCGCCAAATCAAATAAGACATCAAATGTGAAGAGCTCTGGATTTGCGCTTACACCAGAGGCCATAGCCCTGGAAAAGGATTTTATATCCAACAAAGGGAAATTACCTTCTCCTGTTGAAAGAGGCGTCATCGTCAGAAGATACGGGAAACAATCACATCCAACTCTTAAAGGCATTACTATTGAAAGTAACGGCGTATTTTATGCTACTGAAAAGAATGCCAATGCACGTGTAATATTTGATGGGAAAGTGTTGGCTATACAGGTGCTGCCTGGTAAAAAGAAAGCCGTTTTAGTACAACACGGAAATTATATTTCTGTGTATAAGAACCTCGATAATGTGACTGTACAAAAAGGAGATCTGGTATCTACCAAACAGTTGCTTGGAAAAATTCATACTGATAAGACAACGGGCAAAACGATCCTGGCATTTGTCCTTTTCAAAGAAATTCACAGGCAAAACCCAGAGGAATGGGTATATAAGATTTAGATCAAAAGGCACCATATCATGATTGTCAAAAAGATCATTGAAGAAAGGCTTTCCACAGAAATTGAATCCATAGCCCCGCTTTCAGGGGGAGACATCAATGAAGTATACAAAATCAATTCCACTCTTGGTAAGTTCGTTATAAAACACAACAGCTGTCAAAGATTTCCAAAGATGTTTTATAAGGAAGCCAATGGCCTGAATTTGCTTCGGGAAGGAGGGCTAAAAACACCCAATGTTATTGACCATTTTGAACATAAGGATGATCAGTTCCTGATCCTTGAATTTATAAATGAGGAAAAGGCTGAGAATAACTTTTGGATTGAATTTGCGAATAACCTATCCACGTTGCATCGTAAAAGCAATACATCTTTTGGGCTAGATCAGCACAATTATATTGGTTCTCTTGATCAGCAAAATGACCAACTGTCTACCTGGGAAGAGTTTTTTATATCACAACGCCTTAAACCTCTTATAAAAATAGCTTTTGACAAGAGACTTATGACAAGAAAGCATTTGGTTGATTTTGATAATTTCTATAAGGTTTTCCCTGAACTCTTACCTATCGAATCTCCTGCCTTACTTCATGGCGATCTTTGGTCCGGAAACTTGCTTTGTGGTGTAGGACAGCAAGCTGTATTTATAGATCCTGCGGTTTATTATGGACACAGAGAAATAGATATTGCGATGACGAGAATGTTCGGTGGTTTTGATCCTGTGTTTTTGGATCATTATCACAATTGTTTTCCATTGGAAAAAGGTTGGGAAGAAAGAATTCCAATTCACAATCTATACCCTCACCTGGTTCATTTGGTGTTGTTTGGCAAGTCTTATCTGAGCGGTATAGAAAAGGTGATCCAACGTTATATTTAAAATGATTAAAGGAAAAGAGCCTTCAATTCAGTAGCATCTTTAGGATCCATCTTTTTAGAAAGCACCAAACTTAACTGCTTTCGTCTTAGAGCACCATCATATCTTTCTTTTTCCAGGTCCGTTACCGGCACAATTTCGGGAACCTTAACAGGAGTACCTGTTCTATCAACCGCTACAAAGGTATAAATACCTTCATTCACTTTGGTTCGCTCACCTGATTCACGATCTTCCATCCACACATCAACAAAGATTTCCATAGATGAATTAAAAGCTCTGGATACTTTTGACTCAATGGTTAGCACGCTTCCTACAGGAACTGCTTTTGAAAACACAACATGGTTTACCGAAGCCGTAACCGTGATGCGCTTGCAATGCCGCCTTGCTGAGATACTTGAGGCACGATCCATTCTTGCGAGCAATTCACCTCCAAAAAGATTGTCCAAGGGGTTTGTTTCTCCTGGTAAAACAAGATCGGTCATAATGGTTAAAGATTCACTAGGGGTCTTGCTTTTCATGCTGAAAGGGTATTAACAACGTTATTAAAATAAGTTTGTGACAAAAATTGAAAAAGACGGACTAAAACTCTTGAATTAGCAACCAAGAATCTTTAGCCACATTTCTCCTGATCTGAGATAAATTTTCCAGGGCTTCATCTCTGGAAGAGAAACTGCCATAGGAAACAACAGTTAGGTTCCATTTATTGACTCCTAGTATTCTGGCATCATATCCTTCTTGTAATAGTTGATTTACCTTGCGATTGGCATTTTCGGGAAATCTAAAGGCACCGGCAATTACATGAAAGTTTTTATTGCTGCTTTCTACTTCCAGGTTCAAAGTAGGTAAGGGTTTGGAAATGACAAAAGTGGCATTCTCGATCTTTTCTTCCATTAGATCTTGTCGCTTTTGTGCTTCAACCATTTGTTTTTTATAGAGGTGTCCTTGATAATATTTTACGGCAAAACCAATAGCAGATAAGCCGATAACAAAAATCGCAGCGTATTTTAAATAATTTGGGGCTTTTTTCTCAACAATCGGAATAACCTTAGGAGTTTCAATTGCTTTAGCGGTTTTTACGATCGATTCTCTTTCGATCTCACTTCTCACTACGTTTGACAGACCAAAAGAAGAAGTCAGATAATTGATCTTTTGCTGTGGTTCAAAATGTAATTGATCCCCTGATAAATTAAAGGTTCCCAAACCGTATAAATTCAAGTCCCGGTTTTTTAATTTTTCTCTCCAGGCATCAATTTC
>CBDULU010000289.1:0-3445 GCA_965368155.1 uncultured Flavobacteriaceae bacterium | reverse complement strand
TGTTAGTTCTGTTTCGCACATCTCCTTTGTTCAGGCAGCAAAACAAAGTCTGGCTTCTCTGACTGCTTCACTTCTTACCCCTAACAGGATTGGTGAATATGGAGCCAAGGCCATTTATTATTCCAAAACTTACCGACCAAAGATCCTGATGCTTAATTTTCTTGGAAATGCCCATCAGATGTTGATCACAACGCTCTTTGGTTTCTTCGGATTGTTGATCTTGGGAGATCATTTCTCTTTAGAAAAACTTCCTTTTTCTTCAATCTTAGGAATAGTAGTTGTGTTGATCCTTTTATTAATTTCGATAGCCTTTTTTCAAAAAAAATGGATGAATGGTTTCCGAAGGATCATAAATGATTTCTTGCAAATCCCTTTTTCCATACACAAAACAACTTTTTTATATGCTGCTTCGAGGTATATGATCTTTTCACATCAGTTCTATCTGTTTCTGCTTTTCTTTGGAGTTGACCTGGAGTATAGTATCGCTATGCCAATCATTGTTTCCATGTATCTAATTTCGTCTATGATCCCTGGCTTTGTCCTTTTTGACTGGCTTGTAAAAGGTTCAGTGGCCGTTACTCTATTCCGTTTTTTCGGAGTAGATGACATCATCGTGCTCAGCATCACAGCCTCCATGTGGATTCTTAATTTTGCCTTTCCGGCCATTATCGGCAGTTTTTACGTACTGACTTTTAAAAGTAGTACTTTGGTATATAGTGAAAGTAAGCTAAGAGAATGATTTACGTTGCATTTATTATTTGTTTCCTTTATGGGATCTTAATCTTGTATTTCTCTAAAGGGATCGATCGGTTGAAAGAAATAGTGAGTGATCAGAACAAGTCTGTGACTTCCTTTTCGATTCTGGTTCCTTTTAGAAATGAAGAATTAAGTTTGCCAGGGCTTTTGGAAAGTATCGCTGCACTTGATTATCCAAAGGCTCAATTTGAGCTCATTTTGATCAATGATGCCTCTTCTGATTCATCTGAATCTATTGTTAACAGCTTTAGGAAAAACCATCCAACCTTACAATTATCACTGATCGATAATAAAAAGCCAAGCACCTCTCCAAAAAAAGATGCCATTCAAGAAGGAATAACCAAAGCATCCAATGACTGGATCATCACAACAGATGCCGATTGTGTTGTTCCTAAAACCTGGCTTAGGGCTTTTCATACAATTATCATGGCACAAGCGCCAAAGATGATCGTAGCCCCAGTAACTTATTTGCCAAAAAATGGATTTTTACATAAATTTCAATTGCTTGATTTCTTAAGCCTTCAAGGCATTACCATGGGTAGCTTTGGGATGAAGGATAAAAAAATTGGTCATCCTTTTTTATGTAATGGGGCCAATCTTTGTTATACAAAGGAAAGTTTTAAAGAAGTGAATGGTTTTTCAGGGAATCATCACATACCAAGCGGAGATGACGTATTTCTGCTTGAAAAAATGCTTCATAAATTTCCGAATGAGATTCAATTTATCAAATCAAAAGATGCCATTGTGCAGACCTCTTCCAAAGACTCTTTTCTGGAGCTTATTCAACAAAGAGTGCGATGGGCTGCAAAGACAACAGCCTATAACTCCTTTTTTACAAAGAGCGTTGGAGTCTTGGTCTTTATGACTAGCTTGAGCATAGTCAGTACATTTATACTGGCAAGTACGGGTCAATTACCCTGGCTCCATGTCGGATTTCTCTTTGTACTTAAATTCAATATAGATTTTTTACTGCTGTATAAAACTTCTCAGTTTTTTGAGCAGCAAGAAGTGATGAAATCATATTTTATGTCCAGCTTGCTCCATCCTTTTTATACGGTTCTCGTCGCTATCTTTTCCTTGAAAAAAAGTTACACCTGGAAAGACAGGACTTATTGAGAAACTGATTACTCTTTTACTGAAATCTGTATGGGTAGTTTAAACATTGAATTCACGGGAATACCTCTTTTCAGGGAAGGCTGAACTGTTGCAGGCAACAAAGCAAAGCTTTTAAATAACAAACTATCAAGCTCAGGGACTTGCTGCTCAATTTTAGGGTTTTTGTGAATTTCGACTATGGATATTTTACCCTCAGTATCAACAAGAATGTCGACCATGATGGTGTCGCTCACCGCATCTGAAGCCCCTAAAGAGTTTTTGCTGGTAATTTTTTGTAAGCGCCTGATCAGCTCCATTTCAAAACAAAGATTTTGCTTTTCACTGGTATCACAATTATTACAGTCAAGAAATAATGGGTAAACATCGACGTCATTATAATCAATGACAGTATCTAAGAGGACAGTGTTTCTTAGAGTCGTCTTATTAGGCGATATAAAATCACAGGAATAGGTTACCATAATAATGGATATGAGGATGACCAGCCTAAAAAACATTGTATTCGCTTATACCTTGTGAATGTACAAATATTTTTGAAAAACGGCCTCTATTGTACAAAACTTAAACAAATTGTTAATACTATCAAGAATCTTTTAAAAGACCTGTCAATATTAAGATGTTGCCATATCACTTCTTTTAAAAATTTATCAATTAATACATCATTGAATTTAATTCTTATTGAAATTCATAAAAGAATGTATTTAAGTAGAAATTACTAAATTGAATGCAATTTTATATCTTTCTTTTGCATTAGCTTATGGATTTGATCTTAGTACTTCTTGGTTTAATTCTTGTGATCCTCGGTATCATTGGATCAATCTTACCAGTCTTGCCAGGCCCTATCACAAGTTGGTTCGGACTACTTTTACTTTACTTGACCAGTGCAATCCCTATAAATTATTATATACTCGGGATCTCATTTTTTATCGCATTAGTTATTTTTATTCTCGATTATATCATTCCGGGACTTGGTGCCAAAAGGTTTGGCGGTTCAAAAAAAGGAGCCACGGGTGCTACAGTTGGTCTTGTCATCGGATTGCTCCTGCCCATTCCCCTTGGATTTGTGATCGGAGCTTTTTTTGGTGCCCTGATCGGAGAAATTATACATGATCCAAAGGATATAAAAAGGGCTCTAAAATCAGCTTTTGGATCGTTTATGGGCTTCCTTGCTTCCACTACCATGAAATTATTTGCGAGTCTTATTTTTTTTGTGATCTACATCTATGAGCTTTCAGGTTATTGGAGTGAAATTTTTAGCTTTTAACCTCTTCTAAAGCTTGTTTTTTGGTAATTCAAATGGCTTTTCTTCAAAATTTTAATTGTAAATTTGATATGGTTGGCACAGTCCTGAACTGTATAGATATAATAAGAATTCAAACTTTTTGTTCCTTATGACTTTTCCCTTCTTTGCCGGTTTAATAGCCTCTATGCTTCATGTGATCATGGGGCCTGATCACATCGCTGCAGTACTGCCCTTTGTGATTGAAGCAAAACGAAAAGCCTGGAAAATAGGCTTGTTTTGGGGTATCGGTCATATTTTTGGCATGTTGTTTATTGGATCATTATTCATATTGTT
>CBDULU010000288.1:0-3446 GCA_965368155.1 uncultured Flavobacteriaceae bacterium | reverse complement strand
TTTTTTTGAACATCATGAGGAGTCTTGTTAGTTGTATTTTAATAATTTTAAATTCGCAACCTAAGGTAAATAATGTAGCCTTAAATACCTAGTATAATGTTTACGATCCTGCAGAATCTATCTCCTCTTTAAGAAAATGTTGGTTTGAAACTTTGCTCAAAAGAAAAACCCCTTGCAAACTGCAAGGGGTTTTTAATTCATTTTAGGAAAATGAACATACCATCAATAATTGTTGTTTTATCCAACAGTCATTTCAGTTACATACCAACGATCTTCATGACCTTATTCAACATTTCCGGATTGTTTGAAATCCAGTCAATGGCAGCTGAAGTTAATTGACTATCACCTAAAACAGATTTCATGACACCATCAATTGAGTCTTTGTTATCTGCAAGAATTTTAGTCAAAGCGCTTGTAGTTTCCGGGTTTTCTTTTAAATAGTTGATGGTTTCTTTTTGTAAACCCTCGTCCTTCATCAAAGCGTCCTTAATTTGTTTATCCATTTCTGGATTTTGTTCAGCCAAGGCCTGTGCGCCTGCGCTCTTTACATCATCTGCTTTCACAGAAGGCATTGTTTGTGCAGATACTGCAGTGGTAAATGCCATGGCAAACATTAAAAATAATACTTTTTTCATTGTTGATTTTTTAAAATTTTAGTGGTGCAAAGATAACTAAAAATAAGGTTAGGTCGTGAGGAAAATAAACGACCCTTGGCCCCGCTACTTTTCCTTATCTTAGTTCAAAAGAAATTCTCAACAAAAACTATTCTAATTAACAAAAAATAAAGACCATGTCTAAATTAAACGAACAGGAAATTCAAAGTAGCATGACCCTTATTGATCCTGCCTGGATATTAAAAGGAAAATTCATCCATCGTGAAATGCTCTTTAAAAATTTTATTGAGGCTTTTTCTTTTATGACATCAGTTGCGTTGATGGCAGAAAAAGCAGGGCATCATCCCAATTGGAAAAATGTGTATAACAAAGTAAATATTGCTTTAAACACGCATGATGTAGATGGACTAAGCCATAAAGATTTCGATCTGGCCAAAGCGATAGATAAGATCTTAAAAAATTAAAACTAAAGAAAAATGAATAGCCCCGATTCCCCTATCCGATTCTCATGCGGCAGCATCATGAAAAACAGGTTTATGCTGGCGCCACTTACCAATAGGCAAAGTTTTGAAAATGGTCAATTATCAGATGAGGAATACCATTGGTTGACCATGCGTGCTGAAGGTCAATTCGGCTTAGTGATGACCTGTGCCTCACATGTGCAGGAAATTGGAAAAGGCTTTTCAGGGCAATTGGGTATTTTCAATGATGATCATATTGAAGGCCATCAAAGGCTAAGCGCTAAAATAAAAGCCTATGGCAGTCTGGCGGTCATACAATTGCATCATGCCGGTATGCGTTCTCCTGCAGACATCATTGATCAGACTCCGGTTTGCCCATCGGTCAATGAGGAAACAGGGGCTCGTGCACTTAACCTTGAAGAAGTAATTCAACTTAGGGATGATTTTATTCGTGCAGCGATCAGGGCCAAAAAAAGCGGCTATGACGGCGTTGAAGTTCATGGGGCCCACGGCTATATTCTTACCCAGTTTATAAGTAAAGAGATCAATATAAGAAGCGATGATTATGGAGGGTCACTGGAGAATCGGGCCAGATTATTATTTGAAATTGTGAATGGTATCAGAGTAGCTTGTGGTAAGGAGTTTTTGCTTGGCGTAAGATTGTCCCCTGAAAAGGTAGGAATGGATATTGCTGAAGTTAAAACTATCTGTCGACAACTTATTAATGAAGGTAATATAGACTTTCTTGATATCTCTCTTTGGGATTGTTTTAAACTGCCGGAAGATCCACAATATCAGCATCTCAGTTTATTGGAACACTTTACCAGCCTCGATTTTAAAGATGTCAAACTCACCGTTGCAGGTAAAATAAGTAATGGCAAGGAAGTACAGCAGATTTTAGACGCTGGTGTTGATTTTGTCACCATAGGGCGCTCTGCCATTTTACACCACGATTTTCCTGTCAAGGTCGTAGAAAATCCTGATTTTGAACCCATTCAAATCCCGGTATCTAAAGCATATCTTCGAAAGGAAGGCTTGAGTGACACTTTTATCACCTATATGAAACGATGGCCCGATTTTGTAAAGGAAGACTCCTAATCTTCAGTACTCTCTACTTGTAGCCTAATAAAAAGCATTAAAATGTGAAACGGATCGTAATTTACCGGTTAATTTAACTGATAAATGTCATGGCTATTTTCAATTCTTGGGCATAACTTTATTATTGCTGAAGACTGGGATTTTAGTACCTGTTTTCTTTAGAAATATCGACTTGAAACGTTTCACATCATGAAAAAATACAGATGGTTGATCATCTTGCTATTTACTGCCATAGCACTTATAGGCTACTTTTATATGAAGCCGAAAATCGAGGCAAAAAACATCGAATACACCTATACTTCACTGCACAAAGGAGATATTGAGGCCAGCGTTTCCAGTACAGGAACCCTGGAAGCAATTAATACCGTTGATGTAGGGACGCAAATATCAGGAACCATTGCCAGGATCTATGTTGATTTTAATGATAAAGTTCATGCCGGTCAATTACTTGCCGAAATGGATATGAAGATGTTGCAAACAGCCTTACAGTCGGCAAGGGCCAATCTAGCCGTTAGTCAGGCAAATTTAAATCAAGTTGAAGACCTGCATAAAAGGAACAAGCTATTATTCGAGAAGAATGTAATTTCTGAGCAGGAATTTAATACTTCTAAATTTTCTCTGGAGCAGGCGACGAGCACCAGAGAGGCCGCACGCGCTAACCTGACAAATGCCCTGGTCAATATTGGCTATGCAAAGATCACCTCTCCCATTAATGGCATTATCATTGAAAAATCAGTTGATGAAGGACAGACGGTTGCCGCCAGTTTCTCTACCCCAACCATGTTCATTATAGCGGAGGATCTTTCAAAAATGCAGATCCTGGCTGACGTGGATGAAAGCGACATTGGTTATATCAAAGACAGTATGAAAGTGCGATTTACCATTCAAACCTACCCGGATGCCACATTTTTTGGAAAGGTGAGTCAGATCAGGTTGCAACCCATAGAGATCAATAATGTGGTCAATTACCAGGTAGTGATCGATGTTAACAATAAAAATGGAATGTTGATTCCAGGTATGACGGCTTCAATCGAATTCATTACCCAAACTGCCAAGAATGTATGGCTGATCAATAATTCGGCCTTGCGATTCAGGCCCGATCAAACCATGCTGGAAAAGATCAAACCAATATTAGAGCAAAAAGCGATTCAAACATTGCCAGATTCAATGGCCGTGAGCTTTACCGAGGGCTTAAACAATGAAGAATTATTTACTCCGGCCAATTTTAAGAAAAACCTACCTTCTAACGTAAACGGCTTCTTTTATAAAAATG
>CBDULU010000287.1:0-3459 GCA_965368155.1 uncultured Flavobacteriaceae bacterium | reverse complement strand
TTTTGTTCTTGTTAGAAAACAATTTGCTTCACTTCTCTCCTTTCTCCCCTCTCTTCTTCTCCAATTTTTGGAGTATCTGGTCCTGATCTTATAACTATATCTTGATCAGTGTATTTTTAATGAACTTGTCTAAAATTTATTTTGAATAACAGGGCCTTCCTTTTTGAAAAAATAGTAAGGAGAGAAGCTTATTTGTATTTTTGTTCTTGTTAGAAAACAATTTGCTTCACTTCTCTCCTTTCTCCCCTCTCTTATACTCCTTGATTAACAACCAGGAGTGTTTTTTATCATAAAGTAATCCTTTATGAGATCATTTCTTTTGAGAAATTTGATGTCTAAATGTCAGTTTTGGAATCTATAGCAATTTTCCCACTTTCTGAAAATAGTAAGGAGAGAAGTAATTTGTTTAATTAGAATGACAGAAACAATGCGCCTCACTTCTCTCCTTTCTCCCCTTTTGTTCTCTCCATCATATAAAGATGGAGTATATATATTATTAAGAATCAATAATTCTTAATAGCATCTCTTTAAGAGAAATTTGATTTTCAAAATGTCAACTTTGGAATTCATAGCAATTTATTCCCGGAGTTTAAAATAAGGAGAGAAGCTCTTTCATCTTTTGAAGTGAAAGTGATCTTCTCTCCTTTCCCCCCTTATGCCTTTTCTCAAAGGCTGTTTTTTCATAACAGCAACTATTACTTGAATAATTACACTACAAATATATGTACACATCATGTTTCTCACAATAGAGGAACTTGGGATTTTGAAAATTACCCAAAAACCGTTAGATAAAAATAAGGCAAAAAAAAAGACTGTCTGAATTAGATTCAGACAGTCATACACACTATAACTAAGGTATTAGTATTATCGTAATCGATCCACAGATTTTACAAGTTTATCATCCTTTATAATTGCCTTATTCGCCAAAGCTAGAAAAACAATTACCAATAAAGGTATGAAAACCCCAATACCCTTCTCTGAAACTACAGTTCCTCCAGGTAATTTTAGTTGATGATATACAACAATTCCTAACAATAAAAAGTTGATTACAATATTCAATCTATTGTATATGATTTGTCTTGTTCGGTTTTTATAAGATAATAAGGTCACAAAAGCAATAATTGCAGAGACCATAAATGCAGCAGGAATAACCATTAAAGATAATTCTCCTGGTTCCAATAAAGAATTCAAGTAACCAAGCTCATCGTCTGAACCTACCCAGAACGGAACCAAAAACGCTACCGGCCCGGCAAGCAGGATAGCGATCAATAAATAAAGGGTTTGAATTCTTTGTAACATTTCTTAAAAATGAAGCGCAAAAATACACTAATCTTTTTAAGAAATAACTTTCTATATTAATTTTATTTTGTAATATTGTGACATCAAATCGAAACATATTGTAAAATTACTTCTTTTACGATACCCTTTATATTATCAAAACATATTCATTTAAACAGATAATTCTTACCAAAGAATTGATATCATTAATTAACATTTATATATGATGTTTGACATAGACGAACTCAAAGAGATGAAACTTTTGGAGTTGCAGGAAATTGCGCAAAAAATTGATGTTCCAAAGTTCCGTCAATTGAAAAAACTTGATTTGGTTTATCAAATATTGGATGTTCAGGCTGCTAATCCTAAGCAATTAAAGGAAACAGCGGCTTCCAGTAAACCAAAAAGAAGGAGAATTTCTAAAAACGAGTCAGCACCTGCTATGGCTTCCCCAGCCACTGACATTCAAAAAGAAGTTCATCCGAACAAAGAAATCAAAAAAACTGAACCTAAAGTTATCATTGAAAAAAAGACAACAGTAGAGACTGAAAAGATCCAGGAGAATAAGCCTGTTCAGGATGCATCTAAGCCTGTTGACGCAGAAAGAAAACAACCTGCGCCCCAGAAAAGAATTCAGGCTCATCAAACCGATCAAAAAAAGCAACATCCCGCTCAGCAATCCGATCAAAAAAAGCAACGTCCTGTTCAACAAAAGGATCAAAAAAAGCAACATCCTGCTCAACATAAAGATCAAAAGAATACTCAGCATCCACAGAAAAAAGAGCAGAGAAATCCAAATCAGAACCACAAGCAACGTGGGAATGAGAGTAATCAACCTGGTAAATACAGAGATCCTGATTTTGAATTTGATGGTATTATTGAAAGTGAAGGTGTATTGGAAATCATGCCTGATGGATATGGATTCTTAAGATCTTCTGATTATAATTACCTTTCATCACCAGATGATATTTATGTATCTCAATCACAAATCAAACTTTTTGGCTTAAAAACCGGTGATACTGTAAAGGGAAAAGTAAGGCCTCCGAAAGAAGGAGAAAAATATTTTCCGCTTATTAGGGTAAGTCTTATCAACGGTCTGAGTCCAAGTATTGTGAGAGATCGTGTTTCCTTTGAACATTTAACACCATTGTTTCCAGAAGAGAAATTTGATCTCGCTGAAAAAGGGTCAAATCTTTCCACAAGAATTATTGATTTGTTTTCACCTATTGGAAAAGGTCAGAGAGGAATGCTTGTGGCCCAGCCTAAAACCGGGAAAACAATTCTTCTTAAGGATATAGCAAATGCAATTGCAGCTAACCACCCTGAGGTATATCAGTTAGTATTACTGATTGATGAACGACCAGAAGAAGTTACCGATATGCAACGTAATGTTAAAGGAGAAGTTATTGCTTCTACTTTTGATGAATCTGCAGAAAAACATGTAAGAGTAGCCAATATCGTTCTTGAAAAAGCGAAAAGACTAGTTGAATGCGGGCACGATGTTGTTATTCTATTGGATTCCATAACACGATTGGCAAGGGCTTATAATACAGTTGCTCCTGCTTCCGGGAAAATTCTTTCTGGGGGTATCGACGCCAATGCACTTCATAAGCCAAAAAGATTTTTTGGTGCAGCCAGAAACATTGAGAACGGCGGATCACTTACCATAATCGCTACAGCGCTTACGGAGACTGGTTCAAAAATGGATGAGGTTATTTTTGAAGAATTTAAGGGAACTGGTAACATGGAACTTCAATTGGATAGAAATATTTCAAACAGAAGAATTTACCCTGCCATCGATCTTGTAAAATCAAGTACACGTAGGGATGACCTGCTTCATGGTGACAAGGCAAAACAACAAAGACTTTGGGTCTTGAGAAAATATCTGGCTGATATGAACCCTATTGAAGCAATGGAGTTTGTGAAAGACAAAATCAAATACACGAACAGCAATGAGGAATTTTTGATGTCTATGAATGGATAGACGGTATTCTCCAGAGTATATTCCGAATATCCTTTATTAGAAATACGGATAATGAATTGAAAGTCAGATATAAAATTATCTGGCTTTTTTTATGAAAAAACCTTTGTTTATATCTCTAAATATTGTGTATCTTTGCACCCACATCGCGGGATAGAGCAGTAGGTAGCTCGTTGGGCTCATAACCCAAAGGTCGCTGG
>CBDULU010000286.1:0-3475 GCA_965368155.1 uncultured Flavobacteriaceae bacterium | reverse complement strand
GAAGAGTTTTCCCCTGAATTAAAAAAGATTGAGAATTATTACCTCACTGCCATAAATCTTGAATTGGCCAATTTGGAGGTAACTGATGGAAATAAACTTGTTCTTCAGGAATATTTTCGCAGGATGAACAGTCTTACAAACGAATATAAGCTTCAAAGTGAGCAATTGGAGATCAATAAAATTGATGAGGAACTCATCAATAATTTGATTGACAATTTACAAATGAGACTACAATTGATGATCGAGTTAAAAAACGAATTAAAAAAATTAAAATCTAAAGAAAATGAAAAGCACACACTTTAAATTATTGATCCTAAGTTTCTCGTTATCATTGAGTTGTTTTGCCCAGGAGTTTACCAAGCCCTTGCAGGAATTCAAAGTAGGAAGCAATACCAAAATATCCATTGAAGCATCTTATGCAGAGATAGAAATAGTAGAATGGAGTAAGAATAGAGTAGAAGTTGAAGGTATCATGAGTATTCAGGGATTACCTGAAGATGAGGCCAAAGCTATTTTTGACGGCTGGGACATAAGTGCCCAGGCAGATGCTGAAAACATTAAGATCAGATCGAGTTCAAGTAATTTTGGTAATGAATATTTCTTTATCAATAATGATAAATACCATGGGAATGTAGTTGTTGACCTTCCCGATGTCGGCGCCATGGTAGTAGACATCCTTGATTCAATGAACTTTGTTTTACCTGAATTTGAAAATTTTCCAGATATCGAATTCAGTATGGATCAGAGCTTCCACATTATGGGAGATTCCCTGGCATTTGATTATAAAGAATTCGAAAAGAACAGTGAATATCTTAAGGAATGGCAGGAAGAACATAAAGAGGAGATGAAAAAACTGAAGGCTGAGTTAAAAGAAAATCAGGCTGTAATGATAAAAGAACAAAAAGAGTTACAAAAAGAAATGCGGGAAATTCAAAGAGAAGCGATGGAAGAGGCAAGAATTCATGCCAGACAAGCTCAGGCTGAGGCCAGAGAAGCACAGAGAGATGCGCAGAGAGAAATTCAAAGGGAAAGGTCTGCAATGATTGCAAAGGGTGCCAAGGCAAGAGAATATGAGATCCAAAGAATTATGAGAGACAGACAAAAGGTAAAGATCAAGAAAACACACCGTATTAAAGTTCCAAGAAATGCAAAATTAGAAATGGATGTGGATTATTGTAAAATCAGCACCATTAAATAGTGAAGAATGAAGCTAAAATGAAAACATCCGGATTAATTTTCGGATGTTTTTTTTGCGCTACATTCTCGTAATAGTTCTTATATTTGGAGACCTGAAAATTCACAATAATCATAAGATCATAAATGATGCAGAAATTGTTTCTATATAATTCACTTTCAAATAGAAAAGAACTTTTTGAACCAGTAAAAGAAGGATATGTTGGGATGTATGTTTGTGGCCCAACAGTATATAGCAATGTGCATCTTGGAAATGTAAGAACCTTTATGTCATTTGATATGATCTATCGGTATTTTCTTCATTTGGGTTATAAAGTGCGTTATGTTCGAAATATTACCGATGCCGGTCATCTTACGGATGATTCTGAAGAAGATAAGATCTCAAAAAAGGCAAGGCTTGAGCAATTGGAGCCCATGGAAATTGTCCAGAAATACACCACCGATTTTCATGATATTTTGAAGAAATTTAATTTTCTTCCACCCAGTATTGAGCCTACAGCGACCGGACATATCGTTGAACAGATTGAGGCTATTGAAACCATTTTGAAAAACGGTTTGGCCTATGAGGTGAACGGATCTGTTTATTTTGATGTACTTAAATACAATGAAAAGGAGCATTACGGTATTTTATCGAAAAGAAATATTGAGGATGCCATTGAGAATACAAGGAACCTTGACGGACAGTCAGACAAGAAAAACCCCCAGGATTTTGCCCTTTGGAAAAAGGCGGAACCCGAACATATACAGAGATGGAATTCACCCTGGGGAATAGGTTTTCCAGGCTGGCATCTGGAATGTACGGTAATGAGTACGAAATATTTAGGTGAAGAATTTGATATTCACGGAGGGGGAATGGACCTTAAGTTTCCTCATCATGAGTGTGAAATTGCACAGGCACAGGCTTGTAATCATGTAAACCCTGTGAAATACTGGTTACATGGCAACATGCTGACCATGAATGGAAAGAAAATGGCAAAATCAACCGGTAATAATATCCTTCCGGAAGAGATTTTTAGCGGTGAGAACGAAAATATTTCAAAAGCATTTGCTCCCAGTGTGGCCAGATTTTTTATGATGCAGGCACATTACAGAAGTATACTTGATTTTTCCAACGATGCTATTTTGGCTGCTGAAAAGGGGTATAACAGGCTCATGGAGGCCATTGATCTATCAAGTAAATTAGAGGCTTCAGAAGCTTCGTCCCTTGATGTGGCTTCATGGAAACAAAAGTGTTATGAGGCTATGAACGATGATTTTAACACACCAATCTTAATCGCTCATTTATTCGAGGCAGTGAAATGGATCAATTTGATCAATGATGGTAAGGAATCTTTAACACATGCCGATCTGGAAACTGTAAGAAATACAGTCAACACATTTGTGTTTGATATTCTGGGTCTGGAGAATGCCCATAAGAATAATGATAATTCTGAAAAACTCGATGGTTTGGTGCAATTATTGATCGAGATGAGAAAAACAGCCAGAGAGGATCGGGATTGGGCCTTGTCTGATAAGATCAGGGATGAATTAATGGCTTTTGGAATTCAATTAAAGGATGGAAAAGAAGGCACGACCTACTCCCTTAACTAAAGATCAGCGAGCTAATGATTAAAAAGATCTTGATATTTCCCTTTCTATTGCTGATTCGGTTTTATCAGATAGCCATATCGCCTTATACACCGGCAAGCTGTAGATATTCACCTACTTGTTCGCATTATTCCGTAGAGGCGTTAAAGGTTCATGGCTTATTCAAAGGAGGTTGGCTGGCTATAAAAAGAATATCCAAATGTCATCCATGGGGAGGAAGCGGATACGATCCGGTTCCGGAAAAAGAAGCAAATAATAACCGTAATGAAGAGAGTACTAATTAAGGACTTTCATTTATATTTACGCCTAAAATAAAATTAAATGTTGTTTTTAAGTATTGATTGGGACCCAAGCATAGAGCTTGTAAAAATTGGTTCATTCGCTGTAAGGTATTACAGCCTTATGTTTGTCATAGCCTTTGTCTTAGGGCTTCAGATCATGAAAACGATCTTTAAAAGGGAAGGGGTAAGTATAGAGAAACTGGATTCCTTGTTTATTTATACGGTAATTGCCACCTTGTTAGGCGCAAGAATCGGACACTTTTTATTTTACGATACAGCATTTCTTTTTTCAAACCCCCTGGAAGTGCTTTTACCTGTCAAGTTTAACCCCTTTCAGTTTACCGG
This sequence comes from uncultured Flavobacteriaceae bacterium, assembly GCA_965368155.1. Classification (GTDB taxonomy): domain Bacteria; phylum Bacteroidota; class Bacteroidia; order Flavobacteriales; family Flavobacteriaceae; genus Lutimonas. The sequence goes on along the minus strand of CBDULU010000286.1, from coordinate 68 downwards.
TTATCAAGGATTGGCGAGTCACGGGGCTGCTATAGGAATCATCATTGCCATGTATTTTTACTCTAAGA
>CBDULU010000285.1:0-3479 GCA_965368155.1 uncultured Flavobacteriaceae bacterium | reverse complement strand
TAAAATTGAAAAGGACAGAATCATTGTGCTTATTATTTCCTTTTTACTGGTGATCATATTCTGGGGGGCCTTTGAACAAGCAGGTGGCTTAATGAATATTTATGCCAAGGAAAAAACAAATAGAATGTTAATGGGCTGGGAAATTCCGGCGTCGTGGTTTCAATCTTTAAATGCCATGTTTATTATATTTCTTGGCACCTCTGTTGCCGCTTATTGGGCCAAGAAAAAACTGCAAGGAAAACTTTCAACCTCTTTGTATAAAATGATCCTTGGTTTGATCATTATGGGAACCGGTTTCTTTTTTATGTCAGCAGCAGCTTCACAATTTGAGGCCAATGGTTCTTCTGCCATGTATTGGCTTGTTTTGGCTTATTTATTACATACAGTTGGTGAATTGTGTATCTCTCCAGTTGCGCTGTCCTATATTACAAAATTAGCTCCTTTAAAATATGGCTCTCTCATGATGGGGATCTATTTCGCCATGACCGGATTTGGTAATAAACTGGCCGGATGGCTGGGAGAATCAGCTGAAGGCCTGGGAGAATTTACCGTTTTTACCGGTATTGCAGTATTCTGTATTGTTTTTGGCGGCCTGGTCATGCTCTTCAGAAAAAAGCTGGAATTACTTACCCATGGAGCTGAAGATGATGAACACGAAGTTACAGAGGAAGAGAAAATTGCTTAAACAAATTATAACTGATACCCCCTTTTAGAAATCTAATTCTTAAAGGGGGTTTTAAAACTACATCTATGAGCACATCAACAGAGGACTTTTTTAATAGTAAGGTACTTGGTCATCCATCAGGATTATTTGTATTGTTCTTCACGGAAATGTGGGAACGGTTCTCATATTATGGCATGAGGGCCCTTCTGGTCATGTTTTTTACAGCCTCCCTAATGGAAGAAGGATGGGCTTGGCCAAGAGAGCATGCCATGGCATTATTTGGTTCCTATACCGCCTTGGTTTACCTCTCAACACTTGTTGGTGGGTATATGGCCGATAAAAAAATTGGCTACAGAATGGCTGTAGTCATCGGAGCGTTGCTCATGACTTTGGGTCATGCTTCAATGGCCTTTGAAACACCCTTTTTTGTTTATATGGGTTTAACTTTTCTAGTTGTGGGAAGTGGCTTTTTCAAACCTAATATGACTTCCATCATATCAGTCATGTATGAAGAACATCAGGAGAAAAAAGATGGTGCCTACACTATTTTTTATATGGGTGTAAATGCAGGTGCTTTCCTCGGAATTTTACTTTGTGGTTACCTTGGTGAAACTGTTGGTTGGAGTTGGGGATTTGGATTGGCTGGTATTTTCATGCTTTTTGGAATGCTTCAATTTTGGTTTGCACAAGGGATTTTTGGAGAAGTAGGTAAAAAACCAATAAAAGAAGAGGTTTCAGAAATGAACCAAAATGATGATGATAAAAGAGTTCCTTTCACCGGATGGCAATATGTTGTGATTGCAGCTTGTTCGATCCTTGGGCTCACATGGATTATTAATCAACCTGCCAGTAAAATATCCAATGGTAATTTTAACCTTCTGAATTTTGAAATGTTTGGGCTGGATGGCAACAGTTTCACTATTCTAGTTGCTCTTGGTCTTTTTATAGTGCTCTTGGTTTTTAGATTGTCTCAATATTCAAAAATTACCAGAGAAAAAATGTTAGCAGTGACATTTTTTGCCTTCTTGACCATTTTCTTTTGGGGTATTTTTGAACAGGCACCCGGGACCTTAACTATTTTCGCCAAAGACTATACCAACCGAGTACTCGAAGGCAATGCCGGATTTATTTTCAAGATTGCCAACTCCTTGATGACGTTGATCCCGCTGTCTATTATTACTTGGGTACTCTTTTTACTTTTCAAACAGACCTTTAAAAAATATCCTTTTTCCAATATTTTTTTAGGCTTAAGTTTTTTAATCATCTGGGTTATTGCATTTTGGATGCTGGGAACTGAATTTCAGAAGGACCAATCCGAAATTCCAGCTTCTTGGTTTGGTGTATTGAACTCCTTGTATATCATTACATTCGCGCCGTTATTTTCAAAATGGTGGGAAAGCAAATACAATCCAAGTGCCAATGTGAAATTTGGAATTGGAATGTTTTTATTGGCATTAGGGATGGCCTTCGTTGCCTTTGGATCCAGAAACATTATTCCTGGTGCTCAAACCGCTTCTGTTAGTATTATATGGTTGATTATGGTATATCTGTTTCATACCTTGGGTGAACTTTGTATCTCTCCAGTGGGACTTTCCTATGTTAGTAAACTGGTCCCTGGGAGAATGATAGCACTTATGTTTGGAATCTGGTATCTGGCCATTGCGATCGGAATGAAGCTCGCTGGTATTTTTGGTGAAAATGTTGATACAATTGCCGATAAAAACGGGATTAGCTATTTCTTTTGGATTCTCACCATAATTGCAGCTGTATTAGGTGTTTTTTCAATTATTATGAATCCTGTAATCAAAAAATTAATGCATGGCGTAAAATAATTAAAGTCAAAATGTGTTTGGATAGTAACTTATTTAACAAAATTATAAGATCATATTCTGTAATTTTGCAGAAATAAGGCTACTAAGGCAAGGAATAATTAGAATACAATGAAGAAGATAGTTTTTATATTAGCTGTGGTCCTAATTTCGATCTCGGCAGTGGCGCAAAAAGAGAAGATCAATTGGATGAGCCTGGAAGAAGCAGAAGCTGCACAGGCCGTATCTCCAAAGAAAATCATGATGGACGTCTATACTACCTGGTGTGGTCCTTGCAAGATGCTTGATAAAAACACATTTCAGAATAAGGATGTAGTGAAATACGTAAATGAGCATTATTATGCCGTAAAATTTAATGCGGAGGGGAACGAAAAGATCAATTTTAAAGATAATCTTTTTCAAAATCCTGATTATGATCCCAACAGGAGCGGTAGAAATGCTCAGCATCAATTGGCAGGAGCATTGCGAATTACTGCTTATCCTACCATTGTTTTCTTTAATGAAAGTGGAGAAACCTTGCTTCCTGTTCCCGGATACAAAACGCCCAACCAATTGGAATTATATTTGAAACTGTTTTTGAATAATGACCACGAAAAGATCAATACTCAAGAACAATGGGATCAATATCAGAAAGATTTTGTTTCCCAATTCAAAGGATAGTCCTTTGTCTTCAAAACCGTCAAGGATAAGTCTGACAAGGCGATTTCAAGACTAACCATTGCTAAATTATTATTTAAGTGAATTATTTATCTGTTGAGAATATTTCCAAATCTTTTGGAGATAGAATGTTGTTTGAAGGCCTTTCTTTTGGGATCAATAAGGATCAAAAAATAGGATTTGTAGCTAAAAATGGAACGGGTAAAACCACTTTGCTGAACATTATTGCAGGTGATGAAACTCCGGATAATGGCAATATTATCATCCGAAAAGATATAAAGGTTGCTTATCTCTCTCAAAAGGAAGATCTCAATGAGGAACTAAGCATT
>CBDULU010000284.1:0-3479 GCA_965368155.1 uncultured Flavobacteriaceae bacterium | reverse complement strand
GATCACCTTCCCAGACTTACAGATATCGATAATAAAGCGGGTCAAAAGGAAGAAGTAGAAAAAATGTTGTTGTTTTTTATCGCCAAACTGCTCTATTAGTATTCTGAATTTTCATTCAGAAAAGAAGGTTTTTCTTCTCAAGTCATCACATTTCATCCAATAGAAAGCGAGTATTATCTTTCAAAGGTATATTCATTTCGTTTCAACCAGTTCTCAGAATTGTCATACTTGACTTCTTTTCTAATGACACAAATTGCTTTACCCAAAACATACACCCCCTTGATCATGGCCTCTTTATTGTTGTCTTTTCCTTTATAAGAGGTGGTAACCTGAACCGATCCGTCAGGAAGGACCTCTCTCGATACGATCATTTCATTATTGAGTTTCTTACCCTGATCACTAATCTTTATTTTTCCTTTACTATTCGCCTTTGGTTCGTTTGGATACGTGTACATAAGAGACACTTGATGCTCTGACTTACCTTGACTGACGGTCAAATTAGCAGGCATGGTATAGGGCTTGTTCGAACTGTAATCAACATAAGTGAGTGATCCTGTCCATTCCCCCAACAGCGGCTCTAAATCAGCAGGTGTGACGGAGTTTTGGGCCTGGTTGTTGATTGAAAAAAGACAGGCAATAACTATGAACAGCGGCGTTAAACTAATTTTCATATATTTAAATTTTAAGATAATTGTTAGGTTATGATCTCTTGAGCTCATAACAAATCAAAAATACGTCTTTATTTTTTTATAAATAGCGCTGCAAACAGCGATCACAAACGGTTGATCTATCTAAAATCCTTATCTTTTCAACAGAACTACAGATTCATGTTATCATTATTTAGAAAAAAACGCAAAAAATTGACAAATAATCATCCAGCAGAAACCACAAATAATAGGTCATCAACATATATCAGATACGCCTTAGGAGAAATTGCATTGGTAGTCATCGGAATACTCATCGCCCTTCAGATCAACAATTGGAATGAGGAAAGAAAACATAAGACATTACTGCGAACTTATATCCTATCGATAGGTGAAGACATTAAGGCAGACATGGAAGCCCTTAGGGGTTCGATGAAAGTTTTAAACGAGCAGGTTGAAGCGGGAAAACAAATAATTCCCATCATGGAATCTGAACAGAAAGCAATTCCCGATTCATTAAAATTTATATTAGCTTTTAATGCCTTTACCGGGATTGCAACTATTCCTGATAGAGATACAACTTGGGAATTTTTAAATTCTTCGGGACTCATTTCAGACTTTCCCGATACTGAACTATTAAAATTACTTCAAAGCTATTACCTATCTTATACTAAAATTACCGATAATTATAAAGTGAGCGGTATTCCTGTCAGACTCGAATTACGTCAATTAAAATACGAGCTATTCACAGATATTGAACATAAGAAATTCTTTCCGACAAATGCACCTAAAATTCCGGGACCAATAGTCTATGATGCAATATTCAATGATAAAAGGGTCTTACCTTTATGCAGGTACATCGGTTCAACGGCCATCTATTTTGAAAATCGTTTTACCGCGGTTTATGATAAAGGCGACAAAGTAGCGGCCTATATAGATACCCATTTTTAATATAGCGCAAGCTGTTTTAAAAATTCATGGCTTGCAAGGGGATGAATTGAAAAAAAAAGTATCTTCAACTTTTGATAAAATGACCCCAAATAGTAGGTTTAAAAAACGAGCTATCACTAGGTCAATACGCATATATATGGTAACATTCGCGACATCTGCTGTTATTTTTAAAATACTAAACCTCAACAAAATCAACATTATGAAACCTCACTCCTATTCATCAATCATTCTTTTTTTATCGATTCTTGTCATTGGCTTGTTGCCATATCAGGCTGTTGCTCAAAAAAACAGCCAAGGGTATATTGATTTGGTAAGCTTGTTTAAAGATTGGAGAACTTTTGAAACACCTCCTGTAAAAGATGGAGCACCAGATTATACCGTGCAAACTTTTAAAAAAAGAGGACCAGCTTTTAAAGTTTTGCAGGAAAAACTTCAGGCCATAGACACCAGCAACTGGCCCATCCCTCATCAGGTAGACTGGCACATCGTAAACGCCGAAATGAACGGCTATGATTTTAACCAACGTGTCCTTCAACCTTGGGTTCGTGATCCTGCCTTTTATAAAACTTTATGGATGTATCGAAGTGATGTTCCTGCCCATGAAGGTCCAACCCATCATATGACCACCGAACTTTGGACCTATGAGTTTCCCTTAAGTAAAGAGGAAAGAACAAGATTGCTCTCAGACCTTAAAGTGATAGCGCCTTTAAATGCCCAGGCAAAAATCAATTTAACGGGTAATGCTAGAGATTTATGGATTGCAGGTATCCGTGATATAGAAAGTCAAAGTAAAAACCTGGAAAGTATAAAGACCCTTGCGGGAATTGCCACCGATAAAGAAATACTCTTGGTCATTGACGAGGCCATAAAATCGACTGATGATTTGGCCCAATGGCTCCATCTGGAGTCTGCCTCTAAAACTGGCCCTTCAGGAATTGGAAAAGAAAATTACAGCTGGTATTTGCAACATGTACATTTGGTACCAATGACCTGGGAAGATGAGGTCATGCTTTTAAAAAGTGAACTCACCAGGGCCTGGAGCTCTTTAAAATTAGAGGAACATAGAAATAGAAACTTACCCGAACTTACTGATGCGAGCAGTCCTGAAGAATACGATCAACGTGCAGAAGCATCTGTCAGGAGCTTGATCGACTTTCTCGATAAAAATGACATCGTGACGGTTAAAGATTATTTTGAACCAGCCCTAAGAGAACATCTCGGTTCTTTTGTACCTAAAGAAAAACGCAACTTTTTTTGGATCACTGCCCACTATGACCAACGCCCGTTGTATTCGCATTTTTATCACTGGTTTGAACTGGCCAGAATGGATACGGAACCCAACAAAAGTGAGATTCGAAAAGGTCCTTTATTGTACAATATTTTTGATTCAAGAAATGAAGGTATGGCTACTGCCGTAGAAGAAATGTTTATGGATGCAGGTCTCTATGACGACCAACCCCGTTCCCGGGAAATCGTATATATCATGATCGCCCAACGCGCTGCAAGAGGTTTAGGGTCTTTATATGCCCATGCGAATGAAATGACCATGGAAGAAGCCGGCGGCATACATTCCACCTATACGCCTCGAGGCTGGATGAAGACAGAAAAAGAGTTGCTCTTGTTTGAGCAGCATCTGTATCTTCGACAGCCCGGCTACGGAACCAGCTATATCACAGGGAAATATTTGGTTGAAAATGCCTTGGCTGAGTTTGCCAGAATAAAAGAATCAAGTGAGGATCCTTTTAGCTTAAAAGATTTTTTTGATGGTCTGAACAGTGTTGGAAACATTCCAATTTCACTGGGTCGATGGGAATTGACCGGTGAGAAATCTTCTCTTGGACGACCTTAAGAATAGAAATAAAGCCCCTTGAAATTGGAAACCAA
>CBDULU010000283.1:0-3480 GCA_965368155.1 uncultured Flavobacteriaceae bacterium | reverse complement strand
CGTTCTACCGATAAAACCAACAATAATCAAGAAACCCAGCAGAGATAGTAAACCGAGGCCAGGGATCTGAACATCAAAAAATCTTGCGAGAAGTTTTTGAGATAGTCCATCAACCAAGGTAAATGCGCCGTAAATAATATAAGCCGTAATTCCTAAAGGAGCAATGTAAAGCAGCCCTTGCAACAGGTAATTAATCAATTTTTTCATAAGTCTAAGTTTGAATGAAGTCTTTTCTAGTGCGGATCAAATTACAAAGATTTTACATGCAGTAGGGCTGAAAATCATAAGATTTATGAGGTCTATGTACTGTATGCTAAAAAGTCCGGAATATTTTAAATTCAACAATTAAGCTGCTCAATACTTTAGAATAGTTGATTTTCTTCCTTAAATTAGCCTGAGTATTATATGATTCACAAATTATTACCCTAGTGATATATGGATAAGGAACTTTCATCGATACATTATGACCAATATTTACAACTTCAAAAAATACTTGATGCACAAAAGTTAAGAAGTGTTGAGTTCAATAAGCCTGCACATGACGAAATGCTTTTTATTATTGTGCATCAGGTATATGAACTCTGGTTTAAGGAGATTCTTCACGATCTGGGTTCTATTATGGAACTTTTCAGTGAGGGTACAGTAGAAGAGGCGCAGATCGGCGTAGCTATTTCCAGGCTCGACAGAATTGTGAAAATTCAAAAGATACTGGTTGATCAGATCGATATTATTGAAACAATGACTCCTCTCGATTTTCTGGATTTTAGAAACTATCTTCTCCCTGCTTCCGGATTTCAAAGTTTTCAATTCAGGCAATTGGAGGTCTCTCTGGGATTAAAAAGAGAAAGTAGAATATCTTATACACAATGCTCTTATTCAGGGGTATTCTCAGATCATGAACAAGAAATTTTGAACAAGTTAGAATCTGGAGATTCTATGTTTGATCTGGTAGAAAAATGGCTCGAAAGAACTCCTTTTTTGCAGTTTGAAACATTTGACTTTCTTGAGGAATACAAAAAATCGGTACAATTAATGCTCAAAAGAGAGGAGCAGGCGATAGATAAGGCTGATTATATTTCAGATCAGGAGAAAATGCTTAGGGTAAGAATGTTGGGAGAGACAAACACCTACTTTAACTCCATTTTTAACAAGGAAATGCATGAAGAAAAATTGAAAGAAGGCGCCTTAAAATTGTCTTATAAAGCTACGATTAGTGCATTACTCATCAATCTTTACAGGGATGAACCACTTTTAAGACAACCTTTTATGTTTCTTCAGAAACTGATTGATATGGATGAGCTACTGACAACTTGGAGGAACAGACATGCACAAATGGTGCTGCGCACCCTGGGTCAAAAAATTGGTACCGGAGGCTCTTCCGGATATGACTATTTAAAGACAACAGCTGATAAACACAGGGTTTTTTATGACCTGCACAATATTTCTACACTCCTTATTCCAAGGTCTTTTTTACCTGCCCTACCAAAGGAGCTTAAAGAAAAACTTGATTTTAATTTCTCAAAAGACGACTAAGACCCTAAACAAATGACATTAAGTATATGCCTTAAGGATCAATATTTTACTTTTGATACAAGTCAGGTAAAAGACATTTCCATACCATTAAAATTCAATGGGGAGCAACCAAATATTTTTAACACAAAAAGAGCCGAATCAGGAGCTTATGAGGCTGATGGATTTGTTGGAGATACAAGACAGGGGAGTGGTTGTAATTTTGAACAAGTGACTTTGGTGCCTCATTGTAATGGAACACATACGGAGTGTATAGGTCATATTACCCATAAAAGATTCTCGATTCAGGAGCAGTTACAGGACTCACTGATCCCCGCAACTGTCTTGACAGTATCGCCTGAAAGTGCGGAGACTTCCTTGGACACCTATCTTCCTGAAAAGGAAACTGATGATGTTTTTATAAGTGAAAGAAGTTTAAAGAAGGGGCTTGAAAAAGTATCGCGAGAATTTTTAAAGGCCCTTGTGATTAGAACCCTTCCAAATGATGCGTCTAAAATGAAGAGAAACTACATGGAACAGGAACCGGCTTTTTTTTCGCTGGAGGCTATGAAATACATTGTTGAAACAGGAGTGGATCACCTTTTAGTTGATTTACCCTCTGTAGACAGAGCCTATGATGAAGGGAATTTGAACGCACACCATCTCTTTTGGAACATCGAAGCCGGATCCCATAAGGAAGCATCGAACAGTATGTTAAACAAGACCATTACTGAAATGATCTATGTGAGAGATGAGATTGCTGACGGTCCGTATTTGTTAAATTTGCAAATAGCTCCTTTTGTATCTGATGCCGCTCCGAGTCGTCCATTATTATATCCTTTAATCAAAGCATCTAAAAGCCAATAAACACGAGACCATGGAATACCTGAATACAAAAGAGTTCGCCCGCCAAATGGACAGCACTGATCCCTTGAGGTCATACAGAAACAAATTTTATTTCCCAAAGCATACCAATGGTGAGCAGGCCATTTACCTCTGTGGAAATTCCCTTGGCCTGCAGCCGAAATCAGCCAAAGCGCATATAGAAGCTGTTCTCGACGATTGGCGGGATCTTGGTGTAAAAGGTCATTTTGAAGGCGCACACCCTTTTGCCACCTATCATGAAACACTTGGCGAGCAGATGGCAAAAATTGTGGGAGGTAGAAAAGAAGAAGTTGTTGCCATGAACAGTTTAACGGTCAACCTTCATTTTATGATGGTGTCTTTTTACAGGCCAAAGCAGGGCAGGTATAAAATCTTGATGGAAAAAAATGCTTTTCCTTCAGATCAATACGCGGTAAAATCACAACTTGAATTTCACGGTTATGATCCAAAGGATGGATTAATAGAATTGGAGCCCAGAGCCGGCGAGGATATTTTGAGAACGGAGGATATTTTAGATCTGATCAAAGACAAGGGCAAGGAGATTGCCTTGATCATGATCGGAGGACTAAATTACTATACTGGTCAGGCCTATGATATGGAGAAGATCACCCGGGTAGGTCATGAAATGGGATGTATGGTCGGATTTGACCTTGCTCACGGCGCAGGAAACCTGAGTTTGTCATTGCATGATTGGGATGTTGACTTTGCCGTTTGGTGTACTTATAAATATATGAATTCAGGTCCCGGAGGTATTGCAGGATGTTTTGTGCATGAACGTCATGTTAAGCGTAAAGACCTTGCACGGTTTGCCGGATGGTGGGGTCACGATAAAGCGACGCGATTTTTAATGGATGATACCTTTGTTCCAATCCAAGGTGCTGAAGGTTGGCAAATGAGTAATGAAACGGTTTTATCCATGGCTGCGCTAAAGGCCTCTCTTGAAATTTCTGAGGAGGTTGGGATGAAGGCCATTGTCAAGAAATCAAGATTGCTCACCAGGTATCTGGAGTTCCTCATAGAAGAATTAAAGAGCGATCGTATCCAGATCATTACTCCCAAACAGACTGATGCCAGAGGCGCTCAATT
>CBDULU010000282.1:0-3495 GCA_965368155.1 uncultured Flavobacteriaceae bacterium | reverse complement strand
TTACCAAAAACAAAAAGCCCAGCCAAAGAAAGAATGGAAACCAAATAAAAAATACCTGAAAACTGTTCGTAGAACTTCTTATCTATAGCCAGAATAACAATAATAATGACAAAGCTGAGCAGGATCCAAATCATCTGTTTTCCGTATTTGGTGGTCAGGTCAAATACTTCAAACTCTGTTTCAGAATAGGTTGCAGCATAAATACTAAGCCACCCCAGAAAAACGAATAACAGGTAGATAATGATCAATGGCCAGTCGACCCCTCTTAAAATATTACTCTTCCTTTTGCGCAACGTAGTTCTCTATTTCAAGTTGTTTATTGTACTCCTCTTCCAGACTGCCTTCCAGCATTCTTTTTTCAAGCCAGTCTCTTTCTATTTCACCCTTGATATATTTTTCAATCATCAGGCTGGCAATAGGAGCGGCCCAACGTGATCCCCAGTAGCCGTTTTCAACAAATACAGCAATGGCGATCTTGGGGTTGTCTTTTGGAGCAAAGGCGATAAAAATGGAGTGATCCGTAAATTGAATTCTTTCACCATTGATTCGTTTAAAATTCTCAGCAGTACCCGTTTTGCCACAAATTTGAATATCACTTATCTTAGACCCTCTTGCAGTTCCAATTTCGAAAACATTGAGCATACCTTCTATGACTGGCTCAAAATGTTCTGGTGCGATGGTCGTGTATTTCCTGCTTGTATATTTTTCATCCTGATTGACACTGTCTCCCACTTTTTTAAGGATATGAGGAGTGTGGTAATATCCTCTGTTTGCAATGGCAGCTGTCATGTTTGCCAATTGTATGGGTGTGGTCAATACTTCCCCTTGTCCAATGGCATTGGAAATAGTTGTAATGGCCTTCCATTTGTGGTTGGGGTAATAACGATTGTACAGTTCAGAATCAGGGATCAGCCCTTTTTGACCGGCTGGCATATCATACCCGAGGTAGTTCCCCAAACCAAAACTTTTCACATGTTTACTCCAGTTATCCATTCCCTTAACCGGGTCATCATATTTTTCAATAGTTCGTCTATAGACATTCGAAAAATAGGAATTACAAGAGCGATAAATACCTGTATTCAAGCTTATGGGTGTGCCAACGATCCCACAATGACATTTCATAAACCCGCCACGTCCATATTTATATCCATGATAACAGCTAAAACCTGTGCTAGGCGTAATAACACCTTCCTGAAGTGCGACCAGTGCATTGATAATTTTAAACGGAGATCCGGGCGGATATTGAGCCTGTAGCCCCCTGTCAAGCATTGGTTTTTTAACACTATCATTAAAAAGCAAAACGGAATTTTTAGATCTTTTTCGTCCCACCAGCATTTTAGGATCATAACTTGGAGTAGAAACCAATGATAAAATTTCTCCTGTGGATGGCTCAATCGCAACGATACCTCCTCGTTTGTTGCTCATGAGCTTTTCAGCATACATTTGAAGTTCCATATCAAGGGTGAGAGTGATATCTTTACCCGGCACCGGGAGTGTATCATATATACCATCTTTATAAGCCCCTATTTCTTTATTAAAACGATTCTTCTGAATAAAGTTCACGCCCTTTTGACCCCGAAGCACCTCCTCATACTGCTTTTCAACACCCTGATAACCTATAAGTTCTCCAAGCTGATAATAGGTATTGCTTTTTAACAAGCCTTCATTAACTTCACTGATATATCCAAGGACGTTGGCACTGGTATTCTCAGGGTATTGCCTTAGGAATCTCTTTTGAATATAAAAACCCTTGTATTTATACATTTTCTCCTGTAAAAAAGCATAATCTTCTTTTGATAGCTGTCCTACAAAAATGGAAGGAATTCGCGGAGAATAATTTTTGGTCTTGTAATATCTTTTTAAAAAGTCTTCTTTTGTGATTCCAAGTAAGTTGCAAAATTCCAGGGTATCGAGTGGCTCAACATCTTTTGGGATGATCATGATGTCATAGGAACTCTGGTTGGCAACGAGTAATTTATTATTGCGATCATAAATGAATCCCCTGTCAGGGTAAGCATATTTTATGGTAACTGCAGAATTATTCAAAGGGTTTTGACGATATTTGGAATCGACAACCTGTAAAAAAAATAACCTGCCAATAAAAATCGCTCCAACCGACAAGATCAAAAAATACAATAATGATTTCCTTGGCATCTTTTATCTTTTATTCATTACAAAAGTTAAACTAATCATAGTCAAAATAATGGTAAAAATACTGGTTAAAACAGTATTGAGCAAAATGATTCCAAACTTACTCCATTTAAAATATTCCATACCAAAAACAATAAAATGATGCAGGAAGGTCAAGATCACTACATAAAGAAACATTTTTGGAAACGGAATCTTGAAAATGGTCATCGTCCCGTAATCAATTTCTCTTTTGCCAATAACGCTTTGCAGAACTGGAATTCTGATAAATGCAATAAACAAGCTCGCAGCCGCATTAATTCCTCCTGAATCTGAAAAAATATCAATACACAATCCCAGAAAAAAACTAAGTATCAAAACCGAAGCATCATCTTTTTTGATCGGGAAAAGAAATATAAAAAAGATATAAAAATACGGATTGATATAGCCCAGGAAATTGATATTATTTAGTACGATGATCTGCAGTAATATCAGTCCAATAAACAGTAAGGCATTATTTATATTTTCCCTATTCATTTGTCGATTTTTCTTCCAGGGTTTGAATTTCTGTTTTATCAAAGTTCTTGATCACCTGAATGTTACCTATAGAACTCATGTCATTGAACAGTAATATATTGATATATTCGTAATTATTATTGAGGGTTTTAAAATCTTTAATTGTTCCAATTGGGATTCCTTCAGGAAATATGGTTGACTTCCCTCCTGTAACTACGGTGTCACCTCTATAGATATCTGCCTGAATCGGAAGATCCAACAATTGGACAACATTATAGTCCAGGTTGTCCCAGCTCAGACTGCCATAATGATCACTATTGAGCAGTTTGGCATTAATCCTTGAATTGACATTCAGAATAGAAAGTACAGTGGCATAATTTCCTGAAACACTTTTGGTAATGCCTACTATTCCTTTACTATTAATCACAGCCAGATCAGACCCTAGGCCTTGATTGGATCCTTTATTGATGGTCAGATAATTATTATTCTTTCTGTAATTGTTATTGATGACTTTGGCGGCTGTAAAAGTGTATTTCTGCTTGTATTTTAATGTGTCTATAACCGTCAGGTCATGCTGAATGACCTCTTTATCTTCAAGGCTCAGAAGATTTTTTAGATATACATTCTCCTCATTAAGGCGTTCGTTTTCCTTTTTGAGATTTAATAATTCTTTAAAATTATTGATCTTGTTGTAAATGCCTCCGGATAAGAAGTTTGCCGAATTGACGAACTTACTTTTGTGAAATGAATGACTTTGGATTGTAAAAATAACAGCAAACACTTCAAGCAACAAAAACAGGATAAATAATTTATTCTTGTCAAGGAATGAAATAATTTGTTGCATAATATTTT
>CBDULU010000281.1:0-3498 GCA_965368155.1 uncultured Flavobacteriaceae bacterium | reverse complement strand
CTTTCGCTAAGTATGAATCTGATCATCAGAGCCATTTCTCTAAATATAGCGCTCTATCTGGCCAATGCTTATGCTACAAAATACGGGGCTCATTATATTGCTGCTCAGACCATTGCTTTTCAAATATGGCTCTTTTTTGCCTTTTTTATTGATGGCTATGCAAGTGTGGGCAATATCATGTCTGGAAAGTTTAAGGGTCAAAAAGACTATCCGCGAATTTGGAGATTGAGCCAGCAATTGAATAAATATACCATCATCATAGCAGTCCTTCTTGGAGGTGTTTGTTTTGTCTTATACAATGACATTGGTTTAATGTTCAGCAAAGAGCAAGATGTTTTATCCTTATTTTACAACATTTTCTGGATCGTGATCATCATGCAGCCCGTCAACGCAATTGCTTTTGTTTTTGACGGGATATTTAAGGGTCTCGCTGAGGCCGTTATTCTTAGAAACACTTTATTGGCATCTACTTTCCTCGGCTTTATTCCTGCCCTTCTAATTGGCGACTATTTTGATTTGAAATTATATGCCATCTGGATTGCTTTTTTCGTGTGGATGCTGATGCGTGCAGGAATCCTCTTGATCATCTTCAATAAAAGATTTCTTCCTTATGGCACAACATGATATAAGTTAGGTTTTTAGCCGTATGCTTTGATTAATTTTACACTCAATTTTAAGCATATTTTACATGAAAAAGTCAATTATTATACCGTTCTTATTATTGGTTATGTCAGTTTCTACGAGTATTTCGGCTCAGGAACTCAACCCTTATATACTTGTCGGTGAATCCCCAAATACACTTGATGAAACCGAACAAAAGGTAACTGATGCCCTTAAAGCATCTGGTTTTGAAATTTTGGGCCAATATAATGCAGAAAATAACCAGACCCTAAAAGTTATTGTTTACTCAAGAAAAGACCTGCAGCAAATTTCTTTAAAAGTAAAAGACCGAGGTGCTTTGGCTGCAGCCTTGAAAGTAGGTTTAAAAGCAGATGGTCCGGGAACAACAATCAGCTATCTCAATCCAGAATATCTGTTTCAGGCTTATTTAAGAGACTCTTATGATACTCATAGAGTTGGATTGATAAAAGTTTCGTCTGATGTAAAGGGAGCTTTATCTCCTTTAGGAAATAAAAATACAGGATTTGGCGGTTCTATGACTGCTGAAGATTTGAGAGAATATCATTACAAGATGATGATGCCCTATTTCACTGACCCTGTCGAACTAAAAGAATTTAGTAGTTTCGAAGAAGGGGTAAAAACGATAGAAAATAATTTAAAGTCTCAAAAAGGGTCAACCCAGATGGTATATAGTCTGAAGTTCAGTGATGAGAAAGTAGCCGTATTTGGAATTGCATTTTTGGATGAAGAAAAAGGTGAAAAGCAATTTCTACCCATCATAGGAGAAGACAATTTGGCAGCCATGCCTTACGAGATTATCATCGAAGGTAAAAAAGCAACCATGTTGCACGGAAGGTACCGTCTTGCATTGCACTGGCCAGAACTAACTATGGGAACTTTTATGAAAATTCGAAGTACTCCAGGAGATTATAAAGATGCCTTTGAAGCACTTTGCGAATAGTCAGATTATTGCTTCACAATACTTATTTTGGCCCCTTATTAGCTTAAAAAGGTTAGGAATATTTAATGATCAATTTGGCCGTTTTTTCGCTGGCTCCCTTTCCACCTAAGGCTTTTTCGAGCTGATAATACTGATCGAACATGTCTTCTCTGCCTTTGTGGTCAAGGATCTTATATAATTCGTTCTCAAGTTTGGTTTCATTAAAATCGTCTTGAATCAATTCTGTAACGACCTCTTTATCCAGAATGAGATTAACCAGTGATATGTATTTCACATTAACAAGTCGTTTGCCAATCTGATAAGAAAGTTCATTGCCTTTATAACAAACTACTTCTGGGACCTTAAAAAGTGCTGTTTCTAAGGTTGCGGTTCCGGAAGTAACAAGCGCAGCTGTAGCAACAGATAACAAATCGTAAGTTTTATTCTCTACTATAGCAATATTATCATCTGATAAAAATTTATGATAAAATGACAGATCCTGTCCGGGTGCGCCAGCTATAACAAATTGATGGTCAGGAAATTTTGGGGCCATGCCTAACATGATCGCTAACATCTTTGTTATTTCCTGCTTCCTGCTTCCAGGTAAAAGAGCTATAATTGGTTTGTCAGTAAGGTCATTTTCAGCTGCAAAAAAAGCAGGGTCTACAGGGGTTCTGTTTGCGATAGCATCAAGTAATGGATGGCCTACAAAATGAACGGGGAAATCGTGTTTGTCCTCATAAAATTCCCGTTCAAACGGAAGAATCACATACATCTGATCCACATCTCTTTTGATCTTCTTGATCCGGTTTTCTTTCCAAGCCCAAATTTGTGGGGAGATATAATAATGGACCGTAATATTGTTTTTCTTTGCGAACTCAGCTATCCTTAAATTAAACCCTGGATAATCTACCAATATCAATGCGTCAGGCGCGTATTCAAGTAAATCCTTTTTACAAAACTTGATATTGTTTAATATCGTTCTCAGATTCATAAAAACTTCTGCAAAGCCCATAAATGCGAGATCTTTGTAATGCTTCACCAAAGTTCCTCCAACTTCCTGCATTAAATCTCCTCCCCAAAATCTGAATTCAGCATGACTGTCTTCATTTTTTAAGGCTTTCATTAGGTTCGAAGCGTGCAGGTCTCCAGAAGCTTCTCCTGAAATAATATAATATTTCAACTTTTTATTGCTTTAATTTCTATTCATAATTCAGCTTATAAAAATTTACTGAGTAAAACTAAAAAGGCCACAAAAAAACAGGCTATTAAAACACCTCTTGCCCTTAGATCTTGTTTCTTTTTTAAGAAAATAAAAAAGACGAAAAGATTTGGAATAGCCGCAAGGCCCAATACTTTCCCGTATAGGTTGCCTTCATTAAGAATCTTAATCGTCTCTTCAAAACTATAAGTAGAAACAAATTCCACATATATATAAAACCCAAAGACTGTGGCGATAATTCCTATTAAAAATCCTATTAAAATTTCTTTTTTCATGACAATTTCCATTGGTTTAGGGCTGGTAGAAAATGATGGGCTGTCATATCAAATCCTACAGGAACAACTGCAATATACCCATTCTTTAATGACCATACGTCAGTATCTTCTCCAGGATCAAGGTTGACGAACTTTCCAGTGAGCCAATAATACTCTTTTCCCTGTGGGTTTACTCTTTTATCAAACTCTTCCACCCAGTTTGCACGACTCCATCAGGCATCCCTCGTTCAAGCACGTTGGTTGCAATTTTTTTTATATCTGCTCTCAAGTGATCAAATTGAGCATTCCAGGAATAATCTAGTAACGAAAAACCAATGGCAGGAATTCCTTCAATTCCCGCTTCTACAGCAGCACTCATTGTGCCAGAATAGATCACATTAATAGAACTGTTAGAACCATGGTTAACACCAGAGACACAAAGGTCAGGTTTTTTATTTAGA
>CBDULU010000280.1:0-3551 GCA_965368155.1 uncultured Flavobacteriaceae bacterium | reverse complement strand
TTTCGGACTATGATCAATACAAAAAAGTATTGTCAAATCTTTGTTGCGAGTACCAATTCTTTGCCATCAAATACCGTTATGAATTAAAGGAACAAGAACAATTTTCTATGAGACCGGGGTTTGAGAATTTTGAACCCATTGAGAAGAATGAATTTTTAGCGACAAGTAACGGTGAGGATATCATATCACCAAGAGGAGGACGTATTTTTATGCCTCTTTACCAGGATTTAGGTGAGGATGGCTTTTTTATTCTTACTAGAATTTCCAAATTCTGGCTTGGTCTGTCTATCATTGCCCGCAAATTGAAATTCAATCATTTTTTAAGATTGGTTCCGGGAGTTAAAAAAGATCCGGATAACAACTTTACACTTATTGTTAATCCCAAAGTAGCCAGATTTATGACACGCCCTGTTTTTCACTTATTTGGTTACAGGCAGCAGATTTATAAAGATGACAAACTTCATTTTATTAAGCGAGACAGAAAAATAACGGAGTTTTTATGATTCAGCGCATTGGAGCACTCTAGTTGAGATAATGTTGCAATATACCTAAGGCATATGTACTTGCGATCTCTTTTGCAAATTTTGGAAAATCAATATGAGCATTATGATTTGCATTGTCTGAAATCGTTCTGATAATAGAAAAAGGTACTTTATATTCAAAGCAAACCTGAGCTACGGCCGCGCCTTCCATCTCTACACATTTTACCGTGGGCAGTCCAGAAAGAATTTTTAGACTTTGGGTAGAAGATGAGATGAATTGATCTCCGGAGGCAATATCACCTATGTGGATTTTGGGCTCCTTGATATCAAAATTCATCAATTGCTCTTTAGAGAGAAACTCATTTTTGATTTGAAGGAACTGATTACTCGCATTGGCTAGTTGATTTCTTTTTTCTGGATCCGTAGTGAAGGCACTTTTACCTAAAAGAGGCACTTCATAGGCTTTTACCAAAGGACTGCCGTCCATATCATGTTGGTAAAGATCTCTACCAATCACAATGTCTCCTACAAAAATATTGGGTTGGACGCCTCCTGCGACTCCAGTAAAAATGATTTCTTTCACGTTAAAATCATTGATCAATTGAGTTGCAGTTGTAGCCGAAGCCACCTTGCCCCAACGTGAGAATACCAGTATTACCTTTTTGTCAAAAAGCCGTCCCTGGTAATAGGTTCTCATTCCTTTTACCACCTTTTTCTCAACATGCAATAGGATTTGTAAGGCCTCTATCTCTTCTTGCATGGCACTAATAATCCCGATGTACATCATAAAAAAGTGTTCATAAGTTCAAATGATCTTTCCGTCTTTCATTTCGAGTTTCCTGTCTGCCATATCGGCCAATTCCTGGTTATGAGTAACAATCACAAAGGTCTGATTGAATTGCTCTCTCAAGGTGAAGAAAAGCTCATGTAGCTGTCTTGATGAAACTGTGTCTAAGTTTCCACTAGGCTCATCAGCAAAAATAACATCGGGCCTATTGATCAAAGCTCTTGCCACAGCAACTCGTTGCTGTTCTCCTCCAGACAGCTCATTAGGTTTGTGCTGCAATCTATCTGAGAGACCTAGAAAATCTAATATTTCAGTCGCTTCCTTTTCTACTACCTTTCTGGAACGGTTGGCAATAAACCCGGGAATACATACATTTTCCAGTGCTGTAAATTCTGGCAACAACTGATGAAATTGAAAAATAAAACCAATATGCCTGTTCCTGAATTTTGACAAGGCCCTGTCATTCAGACTTTTTATATTGGTATCATTGATGGATATGGCATCTGAGGATGAGGGTTTGTCCAAGGTACCCAGAATCTGTAATAAAGTTGTTTTACCTGCACCGCTAGGCCCAACAATGGCAACGATCTCACTCTTTTTTATATGTAAGTCAACCCCCTTTAGGACTTCTAATTCACCATAATATTTGTGTATGTTCTCAGCTTTAATCATTAGGATGGAATATGCGGGTGAAATTACAATAAATTAGTGATTTTCCAATAGTCATTATAGGAGGGTGTATAGGTGCTATTTGACTCTTTTATGAAGACTGATCCTTTTTAACCCAGCGTTTGACATTGTTATAATCCAAGAAATATATGAGTTTAATAGAAAGCAGATGTCCATTGGGTTGCTCCAGCAGATCCGTAAGGTTTTCACCAAATGATAGATCAGACCTGTTATCTTCGCTTTGAATCGAATTTCTGTATAAGGCAACCAATTCACTTCCTCGTGTAAATTGCCATACATAACGAAGATCTAAATTCCAGTTATTAAAATTCAAATCATTGTCTTCATCATATGGATGCGGGCTTAAGTAGCCGTCTTCCTCAAGTTCATAATATTGTTCCTGATAAGCTACTGTTGACCAATAATGTCTAAAGGATAAGCTTATGGAAGATTTGTCATTAAAATTGTACTTGCTCGAAAAGCTATTTTCAATTTGATTATTTTGTCGTACCCCGAAAATAATGCTGTCGTCATCTAAAGTGTCAACATATCCCGGTTGATTAAAACTTTGATCAAGCGTAAAACCATAGGCAAATTCTAATTTATCATTTACCCGAAAACGAGGTCCAACGCCAATTCCGTAAGAACTCTCATCAGTACCGTATCTGCCTCTGTAGTCAATGCTAATTTCAAAAGCAAGCCTTTTTCTAAAATCAGATGAGAAATAGCCTTCAGATCTATATTGCCCATTCCGTTTCCAAAACCGTCCTTCAGTTCTCGGCTCAAAGAAGTCAACCCGACCTCCTATGTTGGTTCCAATTTCTATACCATATGACAATTGTTTCAAATTGGTGGCAAAAATATCGATTTCAGTATAATTACTAGTGGTAACACTAGGATCATACCTCCTAAAATGACCTCCAAACAGACTTACCCTAAAAAAATTAAAGTGTTTGGTAGGTTCGAAAATTCGATAAGAAACATTTCCCCTAAAATCATTGAAATTATTGGTGCGTTGAAAACCAAGATCGTTCTTGTCATATTTATCATCAGCAAACCTATGCCTAAGACTATACCTTATATGACCTTGGGTTTTTTCGAAGTCTAGTCTGGATGCGAAGCCACTTTCATTTTCACCGTTTTCACTGATATTACTCATACTTCCATCACCACTAAGTCTGTAGGAATTTGCTTTATTCGCCAAACTAAAAACCAGTGAAGAAACATTGGCATCTCTAAAATCTCCTTCTCTGAGGACATTGGTATTTACCAATGAAATAAATGAGTTTTTATTGAATTCCTGATCGATGACAAAAACATTATAATTGGTTAAGGGCTCTGTTTTAATTTTTGAAGTTTCGCCCGAAATGGTATCAATAATGGTCGCATAAGTATTTTCTGTGATGGCATTGAGTACGCCAACACCTAATCCTTTTTGTGACCTACCCGTAACTTTTAAGGCATTGAGTACCTTTACTTCATCCGGATTGTTTAGAATTTCTTCCTCATCGTATGTGTCGTCAATATCACTTCTGCCAACCGGTGAATTCCCAATTCTTCGAGAAAAGAATAAATTTCCTTTATCTAATAGATCGGCTCCTTCAATAAAGAAC
>CBDULU010000279.1:0-3580 GCA_965368155.1 uncultured Flavobacteriaceae bacterium | reverse complement strand
GTTTCTTGATAAGGCGACAAGAGTAGTGCAGGGAGCTAACCTTACAGAAAATGAATATGGTAAAACGCTATTTGCTGATTTCTTTTTCTTTATCACAGGATTTCACGGATTCCACGTTTTTTCTGGTATCCTTATCAATATTATTATCTTTTTTAATGTGATCATCGGAACTTATGAACGTAGAGGTCATTATGAAATGGTTGAAAAAGTAGGTCTTTATTGGCACTTTGTTGACCTCGTTTGGGTATTTGTTTTCACATTCTTCTATCTGATTTAAAAAATTTAAATATAAAATGTCGCACGCTAAATCACATACAGCATTAATTTGGAAAGTATTCGCTTTCTTGTCATTGGTCACTATCGTTGAGGTATTCCTTGGTATTGTAAAACCACCTTCTTTGAATTTGACGCAAATCTTGGGTACGAGTATATTGAATTGGATCTTCCTGATCCTTACCCTTGTCAAGGCCTACGGTATTGCCTGGTATTTTATGCATTTAAAAGATGAAAAAACCTGGTTCAGAAGAGCTATTGTATGGCCCGTTGTTTTTCTGATTGGAGTACTTGCCTTCTTTGTACTTTATGAAGGAGATGCGATCGGAAATATTGTTCAGGAATGGACAAGATGGTCATATAATTAGACTAAATATTATAAAATGAATATAAAAGTGTTTTGAATTTTCAAAACACTTTTTTTATACCTTTGCATCATGGCAAAACCCAGTAAAAATACAGTTGTTTTATCCATTCTCTTTTTCGGACCCTTGTTGTTTTACCTGTTTCTTTTGACAGGTACCAATAACTTTGCAAAATTACCCAGGCTTACTGAAAATATTGATGATGTTGAGACTTTTTCAAGTGCTGACACCATCAAACTGGAAAACAATATCAGTGTTTTGTGCTTTCTTGGAGCGGACCTCCTGAATCACAAAACAAATGCACTCAACCTGAATGAGAAGATCTATAAACATTTTTATGGCTTTAAAGGGTTTCAGTTTGTGGTTGTTTTACCAAAGGGATCAGAAGCTGATGCACAGCAGTTGAAGAAAGAACTTGGAGCTACCTATAATGTCGACAAATGGCATTTTGTATTCGGGGATGGAGCAGAAGTAGAAAGAATGTTTGGAAGCCTTAAAACGTCTTATACCTTGGATGATCAGTATTATACCCCTTACGCCTTTATCATAGACAGAGAGTTGACCCTAAGAGGCAGAAATGATGAAGAGGCTGAAGAGGAAGGCTTGTTGTACGGTTATAACGCAGAGTCTGTGGCTACTGTGCATCAGGAAATGGTAGATGATGTTAAAGTAGTGATGGCCGAATACAGACTGGCTTTAAAGAAGAATAAAAGAGAAATCTAATCAATGTAAATAGTAAAGATCATTATGAAGAAGAATTCTTATATCGCAATTACCTTTGTTATTTTGATCTTCGGTATTTATGCCGTTCCCAAAATTGTAAAAAACTTTACCGGGAACCAACTCTTACAATTCGAAAAAGTACCTGCCTTTGAATTTACAGATCAGAATAATAAGCTGGTAAGCAATTCCAATTTTGAGGATAAAGTATACGTGGTGGAATTTTTCTTTACTTCCTGCCCGACGATCTGCCCTAGAATGAATGAGAATATGGTAAAAATTCAAAATGAGTTTTATGGAAATCCATCCTTTGCCATTGCCTCTGTTTCGATCGACCCTGAAAGAGATTCGCCTGAAGTATTAAAGGCATACGCCAAGGAAAAAGGGGCCACTTTAAAGAACTGGTATTTTTTAACAGGAGATAAGGATGATGTATATACCTTTTCTAATGACGGATTTCGATTATATGCAGGTGAAAATAAGGATGTTGAAGGAGGGTTTGAGCATTCAGGTTTGTTTGCCTTGATTGATAAGGAGGGCTATATCAGGTCAAGGACAGTTATAAACGGAGAGAATGAGAATCCTATCAAATTTTATAACGGGCTTGACGACAAGGAAATTCAATGGCTGAAAGAGGATATCAAACTTCTTCTAAAGGAATAAAAAGCAGATGGAAGAATCAAAAAAATACAATCGAATCATTGTTGTACTATCCATTGCCATCCCATTGGTAGTGGCCGTATTATTCGGTGTAAAGCTGGATATTGAATTACCGGTATTTTTGCCTCCAATATATGCGGGTACAAATGCTGTTACCGCTGTTGTTTTGATCATTGCGCTATGGGCCATAAAAGTGAAGAATATACAATTACACAAGCGCCTAATGAAGACAGCTATTGCGTTTTCTGTACTTTTTTTGATCATGTATGTGTTGTATCACATGACGTCAGATTCTACTTCTTACGGAGGCCAAGGGGTGTTGAAATATATTTATTACCTGGTATTGATTTCACATATTCTCCTTTCAATAGTTGTGATACCTTTTGTCTTGATTACCTATGTGAGAGCTATTACAAATGATATCGAAAGGCATAAAAAGATCGCCCGTATTACCTGGCCATTATGGTTATATGTAACCATCAGTGGCGTTATTGTTTATTTAATGATTTTACCATATTACGGCTTATAAAAAAACACTTCATGTATAGAAAAATACTTTTGGTTGTAGTTATCTTTTTTTCTTTGGAAACAAATGCCCAATGTGCGATGTGCAGAGCTGTTGTTGAACAGGGTGGAGAAGAAGTTGCAGAGGGTATTAATTCGGGTATTGTGTACCTGATGGCCTTTCCATATTTACTGATTGCTGTTGCCATGTTTTTATTCTACAGGAACTGGAAGAAATCTACGATAAGATAAATTTAGAAAATAGTGTAACAAATTTTTTAAGACCTCGTCTTATATTCAAAATTCAAATATTGAAATTTCACATATATATGAAAGCACCACTAAGCCTGATCTTGTTTTTCAGCATGATTTTATCTGTCTATTCACAAGAATCAAACCCGAATGTAAAGAAATGGACCCTCAGAGAATGCGTTGACTATGCCATAGAAAATAATATCACTGTAAAGCAATCAGAAAATAATATTGCGCTTTCAGAAGTTGATAAAAGAGGCGCCATTGGGAATTTTATTCCAACCCTTAATATGAATACCTCAACTGGTTGGAATTCGGGACTTACCACGGATCCTACCACTGGTATATTGATCAATCAAACTACTCAGATCGCCAACGGAGGTGTTTCTTCAGGGGTGGATATTTACAGAGGTTTGAGAAATCAAAATGAATTACGCAGGGCCGAGTTAAGTATTTTGGCCAGTCAATACCAGCTTGATCTTAGTAAAGATAATATTTCACTTTTTGTTATTAATGCTTATTTGGAAGTTTTATTTAGCAAAGAAGCGGTTAATGTTGCGATTCCTCAGGTTGAGATTACCAAAGATCAATTGGCAAGAACGAGTCAGCTTGTTGAAGCCGGCACACTTCCAAGGGGAGATCTATTAGATGTAGAGGCCACCTTAGCTTCTGATGAACAAAATTTGATCACTACCCAAAATAGGGTAAGATTGGCAATCATCTCATTGGCCCAATTGTTACAGCTGCAGGATTATGACAATTTTGACATTGCCAATGAGGAAATTGCGACCTTGCCTTTGCTGAAT